>JAUVAR010000241.1 GCA_030591625.1 Candidatus Zixiibacteriota bacterium | reverse complement strand
CAGCCAGACACGAATTTTATAGCGCCAATCGATAGTTGTTAGAGCACCAACCGGACAAATTTCCGCCAAATTCCCACTAAACGGACTGTCAACTTCTTCCCCCGGGGCAGCACTAATCTCCGTGATGTTTCCACGTTCGTAGGCACCCAGATCGTACTCACCAAACGCCTCTTTGTTGGACCGCACACACTTGTAACAGAGAATGCATCTATTCCGATTAAGCATCATCTCCGGACCGATTTGCTTATCATCAAATGTGCTGTCGATTCCATCTTCGATGAAACGATACTTCTGAAGATCAAACCGACTGTCATCGATCCCATGTTCAAAAGTAAGATTCTGCAAGATACATTCCCCACCCTGATCACAGGTAGGGCAATCCAAAGGATGGTTCATTAACGTAAATTCAATAATCGCCTTACGACCCTGCTTAACTTGCTCGGTATCGGTGTGGACAACCATTCCATCCATAACCTCAGTTGAACAGGAAACTGCAAGCTTGGGCATCTTTTCAATTTCGACATAACAAAGGCGACACGAACCAACCGATTTAAGTTTTGGATGATAGCAGAAACTCGGAATTGTGAAACCTGCTCCACGAGCTGCGACAAGCACAGATGTACCCTTAGGCACTGTCACCGACTGATCGTTGATCGTCAAAGTAACCATCACCTGTGTTGCATCATTTTTAACTGTATCGGCCAACATTACCTCAATTAGAACCTAAGGTTCACTAAGAACTTAAAGTCCACTTAGAACTTAAAGTCCTCTTAAAACTTAAAGTCCTCTTAAAACTTAAAGTCCGATTTTACCAGACATTTGCCATGCTTAATATGATATTCCCACTCGTCACGGAATAGTTTAATCGACGACTGAATCGGCATCACCGCCGCATCGCCCAAAGGACAAACTGTCCGTCCGAGAATATTCCCACACACTTCATCTATTTTATCAATATCACCAGGCTTACCCTGCCCGGCCTCGATCCGATTTATCATCTGTTCGAGCCAGCCTGTGCCATCGCGACATGGCGTGCACTTTCCACACGACTCATGACGGAAGAAATGGATCAGCTTCTTAATCACCCAAACAATACAAGTATCTTCATGAAATACAATAATCGCACCCGATCCAAGCATCGAACCTTTTTCTACTATAGACTCATAGTCAAGACCAACATCAATAAGATCAGGAGTCAAAAACGGTGTCGAAGCGCCACCCGGTATCACACCTTTGAGCTTCTTATCACCGAGTATGCCACCACCATAAGCTGAGTCATAAATCATAGTCTTGAGATTAAAGCCAAGTTCAACCTCATAGTTACCCGGTTGCTTAACATGACCGGACAACGAAAACAATTTCGATCCCGATGATTTGTCAGTTCCAAGTGATTTATACCATTCAGCACCGCGATTTATAATGTGTGGTACAGCAGTTAATGATTCTACATTATTTACAATCGTCGGACAGGCATAAAGCCCTTCAACCGCCGGGAATGGAGGACGAATCCGCGACATCCCTTTGTGACCTTCAATTGAGTTCAACAGAGCAGTCTCTTCACCACAAATATAAGCACCACCGCCGGTATGAACGATCATCTCAAGATCATAACCGGAACCAAAAATATTTTTACCGAGATATCCCTTCTCGTATGCCTGCGCCATAGCTTTCTCAACCTGATCGTGGCAATGTGCAAACTCTCCCCGGATATAAACAAACATCAGGTGAGATCCGATTGCATACGATGCTATCGCCATTCCCTCAATCATCGCATGAGGATCACGTTCCATGATGACACGATCTTTGCATGTCCCCGGTTCTGATTCATCTGCGTTGCAAACTAAATATCTTGGTTTAGGAGAATCTTTCGGGACAAAACCCCATTTCATACCAGTTGGGAATCCAGCCCCACCACGACCACGTAAACCGGAAGCTTTTACAGTCTCAATAACTTCTGCCGGCTGCATCGATGACAACACATGACGCAACGCCTTGTATCCACCGTGACCTTCAAACGTATCTAAATTACTTTGATCCGGGTCATCGACAAACTTAAACAGATGCAGGCGATCGCTCGCATCAGCTTCCGCAGAATTCAGTCTGACCGGAGAATAGAAGCTCACGCCTGGCTCCTTAATTCTGCAATAATTTCATCAACCCGTACAGGAGTTAAACTTTCATAGTAATCATGATTGATCTGTACCATAGGAGCGGTTGCACAAGCACCAAGACATTCAACCGATATCAGCGTGAACAAATTATCACGGGTCGTTTCACCCTTCTTGATATCAAGCTTCTTTTCCAAATATTCGATCAACGAGTCAGCTCCAAGCAATGCACACGAGATATTATGACAAACCTGTATCAAATATTTACCAACCGGCTTCTTGGGAAACATCGTGTAGAAACTTGCCGCTTCGGCAATTTCAACCGCCGGCACATCGATAATGCCGGAAATTTCCACGTATATATCTTCACTAAGATATCCTACCTGACGATACGCAATAGTAATCGCCGGAAGAATAGCCGATTTCTTTGATGGATAGGCAGCCATTTTTGTCTGAATACTTGCCACAGATGCATTTGTTAAAATCATCTATCCACCTCACCCAACACAATATCAATCGAACCGATTGCACATACTACATCTGAGAGCATCCGCCCTTCAACAAGAGTAGCAAGTGACTGTAAATTGATAAATGATGGCGGTCTTACTCGTACTCGACGTGGACGATTGGTGCCATCTGATGCAATATAAAACCCAAGCTCACCCTTAGGTGATTCAACCGCCTGATAAACAGAACCAAGAGGGGTCTTAAATCCTTCGGTTATAATCTTGAAGTGGAATATCATCGATTCCATCTTGTGCAGGACATCCTCTTTCGGTGGAAGCACAACGCCCGGAACTCTCGCCCGATATGGTCCCTCAGGAATAGAATCCAAAGCCTGCCTGATAATCCGCATTGACTGTTTCATCTCTTCAAGGCGAAGTTTATATCTATCAAAAGCATCACCGTTCTTTCCAAGCGGTACATTGAAATCAAAATTTTCATAACCGGAATATGGTTCAGCTTTACGAACATCATAATTAACACCAGAACCACGTAACATCGGGCCGGTAAGCGATAAGTTCATAGCCTGTTCGGCAGTGATAACCGCCACCCCTTTGGTTCTATTAATGAAAATCTCATTGTTAGTCAGAAGCGTTTCATAATCGGCTATTCTGGCCGGAAAATTATCAAGAACCTTACGTACTTTAGATTCAAAATCTTTTGGGATTTCATGCGCCAGACCACCGATACGGATATAACTCGTCATCATCCGCTGACCACCACACGCTTCATAGATATCAATAATTTGTTCACGCTCTCTAAATGTATAAAGAAGCATAGACATTGCCCCAAGATCGAGGGCATGCGTCCCAAGCCAGACAAGATGCGAATTCAGACGAGTCACTTCGGCGAGGATTACACGAATCCATTTTACTTTATCCGGCACTTCAATGCCCATCATCTTTTCGACGGCGAGACTATAAGCTAAATTATTCCCCATCGGATTGAGATAGTCCATCCGATCAGTGCATGGCAAAGCTTTGTAATAAAGCTTCGATTCCATAGTCTTTTCGATACCGGTATGAAGATACCCGAGCACCGGCTTTGCCTTAACAACTGTTTCCCCATCTATTTCAAGCTCAACCCGGAGTACTCCGTGCGTTGAGGGATGCTGAGGTCCCATATTTAAATGCATTGTACGAGTTGCCATCAGCGAATCACCTCTGGTGGATCTTCTTTATTCCAACTAAACTGTGGCACTTCGTACGTCAGTGGAAAATCTCTTCTTAACGGGTGACCTTCAAGTTCATCGGCTGTTAATATCTTTGTAAGTTCAGGATGTCCGGTAAACTTAATCCCCATCAAATCCCATACTTCTCGTTCGAGCCAGTTGGCTCCCTCCCAAAGCGTAGTTAATGATTCAATAGTTGGATCTTCGGCAGAAAGAAAAACCCGCAGCATAATTCGATGGTTTTTAGAAATCGAATACAGAGTATAGACAACCTCGAATCGGCCCTCTTCTTCGAATTTAGTCTCAAGCCAATCAACCGATGTGATATCAGAAAGCAGCTTGAACATCATCGAGTCGGTCTCATAGAGAATCCGGCAAATATCAGAAAGCACCTCAGCCTTGATGACAAACGTTTGATATCCAAACTGGTCATCTTCTCTAATGATATTATCGCCAAAGCGACTATTTAGAAATTGACTGACTTTATCTCTCATGCCCGATTTATACTCTTGGTTTCAAATGTCATAATCTTTATTGTCACAAGCAGCTTCTTAGCCGATAGAACGGCCCCATTCGTCATGCCTGTCCTTGACAGATTCTTTTTCAAGTTTCTCTTGAAGCTTCAGAATTCCTTCCATCAATTGCTCAGGTCT
>JAUVAR010000020.1 GCA_030591625.1 Candidatus Zixiibacteriota bacterium | reverse complement strand
CTGCATCTTCACCGGTAAATTCGATCCAAACAACCTCAAACTCAGATGATGGCAAGAACGATGCCGATGGCTGCCAACGTCGTCCCGAGTCCGCACTATTGATAGTAATGGTACTGCCAATTGCAACAAGTCCCGCCCCAAAACGAAGAGCTCGTATTTCATTGGCTGGTCCAAACGATGCCCACGACGCGAGAATAGTACCATCTGAATTTGCGGTAAGATTGATATCACGGTTATTTAGCTGTTCACTACCTGCAGCAACTATAATATTAGGTCCAATAAGTCCAACCTGTGGATCAAAGCGCTGAGCATAAACACTTTCGCCATCACGGAAATCACACCATCCCACAACATATCTATTTATATTTGAGTAGGTAACTACAGGCCTGAGCTGTGAGGACAAATTTGCCGGAGCTGGAACAAAAGAAAATTCAGACCCGATAGAATTACCAGACCCATTAAACAAACGACCATATATATCAGCCTGGTTGTTGCGGTAATCTTCCCATGTTACTAAAAAGCCTGAACCCGGCTCTGCTGCTACCGCAGGACCCCAATGCTGCGATGAACCACCATCACTATTAACAACGATCTGCGCACTTATTGTTGCCCCGGTTGAATTATAAACACGACCACCAATAGTTGATCCATTAGCATCATAATTTTCCCAAATAGCTACAAAACGTCCATCTGGCCAAACAGCAATATCAAACGGTCCGGCGAACGATTCAAAATTCGTGTCATTAACGAGGAATTCATTCAGATCAATAGTCATATCAGAAAGATATCTGCGACCAAAAATCAAACCGCGATTCTGATCACGATAGAACAGATATATTCGATCAAGACTATCTACTGCAACTTTTGGATCAACATAATTGGTAGCGATATCAGATGCGGCCATAAGCTGGTTACTCCCCACCGTCGCAAATGAAGCATTAAGCAATTGCATGAAAATCTTATTTGTACCCTGACGGTTATCATTCCATACAACAATTGAAAACCCATCGTTCATTGTAGCGAGGGAAATATTCTCCTGCGTGAAACGAGCAGGTACAACCGAATTCGAGATGAGTAAATCAGTCTCTCCAGAAGATGTCCAAGCAGATGATCTCGCAGGTTGACTGTTTCGCAATGAAAGATCAAGACCATCAAGCCTTGACTTATGTTCTTCACCACGACTATTTTCGTCAGCCAATATCTGTGTGCTCAGAATTATCAGAAGAAAGAAAATCAGTGTTTTCATACTACCCGTTTTATTTCAAAAGGTTTCTCTACCCAATATACACCCTAACAAGGCAAAAAGAGTGCCCCCAGACGGATTTATAACAAGAATCAATAATTCATTTGCAGCCCCAAACGCTCCGACCTAAGCTCTTGTCTTGCAATAACTTATTTTCATAATATATTCTTACCAAAATAGTAATATTCTATATCTATAAATTGAGTGACAGATTCTGCAAACTGGTTCACTAATTATCGTTTTTTGATTAACAGTTCACAGACCAAATTCGTCTATCTCTTTCCAATTTGAGATGAAACAAGCCGAACTCAGTGTCGTAAAATAGGATAGGAAATTCAAAGCTTGGCCCTGTAGAGGCCTTGATGTATGTTAGGAATTAGAAAAAGATGCATGATGCAACAGACGATTGTAAAAGGATTTGTCAATCTCTTCATCCCTGGGGTGGAGATAATGAGATGTCATAAATTTAGATTGGCTACGACGATTAAATGAAATTGAGCAAACTGACATTTGTAGTTACAGTTTTATTGCTGTTGGCAGGAACGGTGAGCTACGCACAAATACCTTTCACTCAAGATGATGACCCTCTTTTGGAACGCAATGATAAATTTGCAGAACTCAACGAAATTAAAAGAGATCTGGCAGATGAATATCTTGATATACTGGACGAACTGGCAGACATAGTTGAGGACTACTCCGAATACCAATTAGAGTTGTCATCGGCAGATCGCAGGAATCATCCTCTCCCTCTTGACAGACTGAAACTCGGTCTCAAAAAAGGGACATATGCGGAACAGCACGAACTCTTAAAAGATGATATCAATGTTGGGATCAATAGTCTCAATGGAACTGCACAAGAATGTTCCGAAGCTTCCGGAATTAAAAACCCGAGATGTTGTCGGGTTGTTCGAAATCTAAGACGTGAACTTGAAATTGTATCAGATAGATTAGAAGAATATTCTACAACTATTAAGATGCACCAGAAGTGGTCATCTGAGATGTTCGAATATGTGCGCGAAGCAATGAAACATTATCAGGTCATACAGGTTGAAATTCCTGAGATCGAATTGATGGAAGATGAAATAAAGATAATCACCAGCCTCAGCATGAAACATAACACAGAAGCTATTAAGATTTATTTACATTCGCTTGATCTGGAGCGTCTTCAGATGTTGGAAGATATAGAAGATCTCGATACGCTGCTCAACATGGAAGAGCTCTCTGACATGATTGAGGAATTATCTGTATCAATTTCAATGGTTCCACACGGAACAAATATTGCCCCGAAAGTTTATATCATACCAACACCTATCAGACCGCCTGCTCCACTACCTAATGAGATCAAAAAGAGATATATGATTGGCACCCATAAAGGCAAAGGTGGCACGAAGAAAATAAAATCCGGTAAGCTTGAAGTATCCGATATATCAAAAGCAATCAAAGTTATAGATCCACTTGGTGACATTGAAATAGTCGGCTGGAATCAGGATATGGTTATGGCCGGACTAAGTATTGAAGTGAATTCTGATAAGAAGGAAAATGAAACCAAATTTATTGAACAAACTGATCTTATCATAAGCTATACGAATCACGGGTATTCCGTCACCGTTGATTATCCAAGAATGAAAAATCCAAATACTGAAATTATTTCATCAATTCTGGCGGTTAAAATTCCTTACGACCAGGCATTGGAATGCCAGAACGCCTATGGACGAGTGCTGATAAGCAACCATGAGGGCAGCCTGAAATTCAACGGAGATAAATCAGAAGTATCATTCAGCAACATTGGTGGGTCGGTGCTTGCCTTCAATAAGCAAGGGTCACTATCCTTTATGAATGTTTCCGGAACAATCCGAGCCGACAATCACTATGGACCGATATATGCAACCGACTGTGAAGCCGATCTTGATTTGAGAAATGAATACTCACAGATAGAATTAACTGGCTGTACCGGTGATGTCAAAATTGCTAATAGTGGTGGAGTTAATATCAATGACCATGTCGGCAACGCAGACATCAAAAGCAGCCATGGCCTGATTGAACTGGATAACATTGAAGGTGATGTTATTGTCGTTAACGAATACCAACCGATTATCTTAAGACAAATCAACGGTACAACCAAAGTCGAAAACAATCACAGCTTAGTAACCCTCGAGGGCCTGCGTGGAATGGTAATTGCCAAAACAACCGATGGAAAAATACACGGCAGCAGATTAACAGGACCATTTGAGCTGGTTGCAGACAACGGAGATATCAATCTGATATTGGATGGATCATACTCTGGTTCATCTACTGTTCATGCATCATACGGAAAGATTGATTTGGACATTCGAGCTGGAAGCGATCTCTTCTTAGCTGCAGAAACAATTGATGGCCGTATCAGGTCAAGGATTCCCGCCAAGATTATCAGAGGGAATAAAAAAGAAACACTCTCTCATATATTTGGCACCGGAGCCGATTCGGTTTCTGTTACTGGCGACAAAGCTGCAATAGTTATCAGCACATCACGCTGATAACCTCGCTAATCATTACAATTAGTTATAGATCGGTAGAATTGGGTCTTCGCGATTAGCCAACGACCTGACTTGTCCCAGACTGATTCATTCTCAGACTGGCTCAGTAATTGTCTCACGTTCAGCATCGAATTTTTCCTGTATTCTTGATACATAATCATAATCGGCCAACGCCGATTCATCAAGAGCAGAAACATTTTTCAGTTCGTTGGTAAGGCCATATATAACACGCACCCCGGATAGAATAGATTCAATTGAACTGGCTGTTTCACCGTTTGTGTCTATTAATTTCCCACTATCCAAGTTAGTGCCTATATCTTTTGTCTTGGTTCCAATCGTTCCAACGGCATCATCCATACTGCGAGCAAACGCAGACGTTGTTAATTTTAAAGAGTCGAGAGAAACTTTACGCCTGCCCTCTTTCATATTTTGTTGATGCAGTCTGCGGTTTTCTGCCAGAAGGTTTTCAACCGCAAGATACTGACGATATAACAGATCATTCGCTTCACGTATAAGTTCATCAGATGAACCTATTTCAATTTCCAAAAATGATGCTTCTTCAACAGTTTTACCAAAGAGAGATTTTTCGATTGAGAGTAGTTTCTCCTCGGTGAGTCCCAAGTTAGCCAGCAAAACCTCACGATTCTCACGATTCGAAGGGTCAAGATCACCATCAACCGGACGTATTGTAAAGCGAGATATTCTGTCTGCCAATGCTATAATCTGTCCTGGGATAAATTCTTCTTCATCTGTATCAGCCAGGAAAATATTATGATGCAACCCAACAGCCGAACAAATTGATTCAGGCAAACGCCACTGATCCATTATAAAGCGACCAACGCGTGCATGAGATGTTCCCCATGTTTCTTCTTCTAAATGAATAAGATCTGAACCCGAGCAATAATTTTTCCATACAGCTGGAAACTGCGATGGATAAACCTGCGAAAGTATCATTATGCCGATATCATGAAGAAGTCCACCAACGAACATTTCCTCAGATCGTTTGTAACCTATCGCCTCAGAAATCATTCGAGCCGCTATCGCTACCTCTAATGAATGACGCCAGAATCTGATAGGATCAACCGCAGAACCCCATTTACCACTCAATGAATAAACCGAACTTGAAAGAGCAAGCGCAGTTATCTGGCGCAGTCCGATTGTAACAACTGCCTGCTTAATCGAGCCGACACTTCGGCCTTTACCAAAGTATGCCGAGTTGGCAATCTTGAGAACTTTGGTTGTAAGTCCGGGGTCTTTCTCAAGAATACTGGCAATGTCTTCAGCAGAACTATCTTCATCCCTCGTTAACCTGAGAACTTCAGCGAGAGTTTGGGGAAGTGAGAGAATTTCCTGCCGTTCTGAAAATATCTGTTCGAGCGTATGATTATCCATGCTATCTCCTATACTCACAATATCGGCCATTTCAGTCCGATAATTGAGCCCAACAGCCGTACTACTGCTATTATTTGGAGATAAGTTTTGACTTTAGCCGACTAACTCGATGCATCAGACGTGCAACTTCATTCTCTGAGAGCGAACTCTTCAGGAGAGCCGATTGAGCGCAGGATAACGCCTGTTTGTAGTCTCGAGAGCGATGTTCATGATATTTGGCGAGCTCGATATTTGCCAGAAAAGCCCTTTTCGATTCCAACTCCGTAATTGAATTCCAGACAGCTACTGCTTCCTCCCAGCGGCCAGCTCTTTTGAGAGCGAGAGAACGATAAAACAGCACCTCTGGATCAACGGAAGCAACAAGCGGATTATCGAGAATTTCAAGAACTTTATCGTTTTCTTTTCTGCGACCATAGACCCTCGACAAGGAATACATATCCTCGGCATGTTGGGGTGACTCAGTGTCAGTTTCGAATACCCGGGCAACCTGCTCCAGCACAAAAAACATTGCAAGAATATCTATACGATTATGTTCAAGCACTTCATTAATCTGCCCGAGATCACCCGACGATAGCCATTCAAAATAAACCGATGGAATCAAATAGCCCGGGATATCATCCGTTCTAAAATAGCTCAATATATTTCGTTCAACGCTGGTGAGTGAACATTCACCGATTCGCCGTTTGAAAAGTCTGCGAACGGGATGAAGCAGATCAATATGATGTTTGTAATTTATTTCATGATCAACACGATTAATAATCAATCGTTCTCGAATCAACGTCATATCAAAAGCAGCACCATTGTAAGAAACGACAGTGCGTTCATCACCAAACTCCTGTGCAAGCTGATCGAGCATCGCCCGTTCATCAGGATAATCCGGCAACAGATACTGACGTACTTCAAAACCCTTTTTCGTAATCGAACCAACACCGGCAAGAAACGCAAGCGCCCCCGCTCCTCCTAATCCAGTCGTTTCCAGATCAAAAAAAATAAGCTCAGACGGAGATGAACCACCATCAATTGCCTGAGCAGAATAATGTTCATGAATGAAACGATGATTTGTATTGGGCTGATTAAGCAGTTCCGATCCGAACGGTGTTCCCCATTCGTAAAGTGTCTTGATTAAACAGTAGCCACCAAAATCGTTGGTCAGATAACACCCACCTGTTGCTTTAGCCAGTCGTTCACCAAGAGAGTCGAACGATTTTGATTTCTTTTCTTTTTTTACAGAAGGAACGATCTGCGCTTTGAATCTATTCAAGCGGGCATGAAGATCATTCTCCTTCATTCTGAATTGTTCTCAACGCCGATAGAATTTTTAGTTTTGTAAGTCGATCAGATTCATTCGCAATCATTTCATCTTGTAAACCACAATTATCCAAAGGGTCAGCTTTTATAAGTGCAACCGCAGCATGAGCACGTCTATCACCCGAAGGATCAGCCAGCTGTTTAATTAACAACTCAATAGCGTCGTTAGTACCAATCTCACCAAGGAGTTGACAACCAAGATCGCCTGTCAATCTGTTAGCCGACCCAATTGAATCAGACAAAGCTGCAATAACCATAGTTGTATCAAGCTTAAGAAGCGATGACAACGCCGTCATCCTTGCCCCATAAAAGTCATCACCAAGTTGATGCACTAATGATTGTATGGCATCATTCATAGCGAGCTGACCCGATGCAACCGCCGCCGCTTTACGGACCTGTCCAATCGAATCTTTGAAAGCTGAATTAATTGTCATCACTGCTCTTGTATCTTTAATTTTACCAAGGGCGGTTAGTGCCTGATCGCGCACCTGCCAACGGTTATGATTAGCAACGCCTATCAAACCGGGTACCGCCGAACTATCTTTGATATCTCCAAGTGCCCAACAAATTCGTTGAACAACTATTCCTTCAGGACGTTTCAAAGCCACAACCAAGTCGGGCACAGCGACAGAACCGATCCGTGTTAAAACCCAAATTACTGTCAATCGTTTTCGCGCCGACCGTGTCGTAAACTTATCGATCATATAAGGAACCGCCGGTTGACCGAGCGCAGCAATTGAATCCATCGCCGGTCCATTCTGATCGCGGAACCTGACCTCACCCGAAGAAGCTATAACAAAAAGTGAGTCGATCTTTTCCTCAAGAGTCAACGCAGTTGCATCGATAGCTCCAATACTGACAATAAATGACAGCAACAAAGTTGAGAGTATCACATTTTTAAACATTATTTCTCTCCTTCTGTGCTATCTGGCGGGTTCAGCTCAATATCTAAACCTCCACCCCATTTTGAGGGCGTTTTCCAGTAATAATCATTCTTGCCATTGCCGGAATATTGGTCGTTACCACCCAAATCTATAAACAACCCGATCGACCCAAAACTCCGACGAGGGTTGCCATACCCCTGCGTATTCGCTTTGTTCTTGCTGAAATAACGGTCATCACCATTGTTATCAATCAGCACCCCCGCTCCGTTGGCAGAACCGGCCGCCTGCGAAAGATCGTACGCCGTGTAGGTGTCATTCCCGAAACGATCCAAAATCAGCCCGCACGAATAATCATGCCCGCATCCCTGCATCAAACCTTTTCCAAAGTAAACATCATTGCCAGAATTTTCGACCAGCACACCCAACGACATATGAGTCGCTGCACCCTGACCATACTGGAAACACTGATAATTATCATTGCCGGATGAATCTAAAATCACTCCAAGCGACCACCAGTAAGAACAAGCCTGTGCGAATATATCCGCATAATAAGCATCATTCCCCTTTAGGTCGATTATCGCTCCAATACCACCTGACATCCAAGGCCTCAATCCATACCCAAAACCCTGCGACAACGAAAGGTAATGATCCTCATAGCGAAGATGATCTTTATATTTCCCTCCGGCATAGTACGAATCGGCACCATCCGAATCATAAATAATCCCTCCCCCCTCAACAAACCCAAACCCCTGCGAAAAAAGTGCCGCGTTATAAATATCACGACCGCCCTCATCAATAACTAACCCCAGCCCAAACGACCCCGCACCCTGTACATGCGTGTCGCCGTCGAAACGATCCTCACCGGAAGCATCATAGAGAACCCCAAACCCAAAGAACCCCGAACCTACACCGAACGATTTACCATCGTAGCGGTCATTGCCACCAAAATCCAAAAGCATCCCAGCCGACAAACAGCCCGAACCGAGCGTGAAATCTGTCATAGCCCGGTAACGGTCATCACCGGAGAGATCTATAATTATTACACCATGTGGATCATCAGGATCGTAACTCAAATCATAAACATCATCTCCACCCGGATCGAAAATAAACTCGTAGTCACCACTATAGTAGTCAGCCTCCATACTGCCAATTGCCCACCGCGCCTGCATTCCCAAATATACTCCCTCTCCCGATGAACCAGGTGACGTTCCAGTCGTAGCGAGAAGATTCTCCATCGTTAAACGACCCGAGGACAACTCTCGTCTGATCGCCTTCACCTCAAGCATGACATCGCGCAGGCAATCAATCCCGGCGGAGATTATAGGATCTTTGTCGATCAATCCGCCAAACTTAACAAACTCTTCGGTATATTTTTCTTCACGGTTTTCCAACGCCTCAAGTTCTTCCGCCGACATAAATTCCTCTTTCACCGATGATTCAATAATCTGCTTGAACTCATCAGTTAAAAAACTGCGTTGCTCGTTGCTAAGTCCGGCCAACATCATTTCGGTTGAACGAGGCAGAATTATGTCGAGATACCCAAGCGCACGATTCATCAACACGCTCAAACTATGGTTTGTATAGTACGGCGGATATTTGTTTTGCAGATCGGTTAGTTCTTTGACCGAGGGATGATACGCTCGCTTTCGTCCCGCCTGATATTCGGTTCTTAGATCATCAAACAAATACCCCGACAAAATTTCGGGTTGACGATTTATATGCGCCTTCTTGAGATTGTCGGCATAGTCGATCATCCCGAGTGGTGAGGCCATCAAGTTAGCGACCGTCGCCAAACGAAACGAATCCGGTTCGGTATAATCCGAACGGTAGGAGATGTCCGAAGGTTTAAGTCCTAAGTATGCCGAAAGATGTTCGAGTCCGAACTGTTCGGGTGACTGGTCGTTTTTCTCCTGTGCGGGTGTGCTTCCGGCGACAAGACAGACGACTGCAATAGCGGTAAATAAACATGTTTTCATACTCGAATGATATGCCCGCAGACATACCAACGTCAAGCTTGAAAATCGGGTAACCGGCGGTCAGGAGGAGGGGGTGGCCCATCCGCTTGCGGTGGGTTTCTCTCTAAGGTTGTGTGCTGTCGGGTGACTCTGCTTGCCCGCCTCTGGAGGGCCCGTCAGCTCTTCTCTTGTAGGGCGGAACCAGTTTCCATTGATCGGTTCCGCACTTCTACCAGCCCCTCCAAAGTTGCGTTAGGTCTTGCACTCGTATGACAGCCCCTCCAAAGTTGCGTTAGGTCTTGCTCTCGTATGACAGCACCTCCAAAGTTGCGTTAGGTCTTGCGGACGGCTCTGCCGGACGTGTGACCTGACGCTTACATGTAGTCTTGGCATTCTTTTCACGTAGGGCGAATGCGCGATTCGGACCCGCAATTGAACGATTCGTGGCAGTCCTGAAGACAGGCCTTCCCTACTTATTATAAGTGCTGTCGGGTGACTCTGCCCGACAGCTAAAAAAACGGTCAGGCAGGGTCACCTGACCTCACTATATAATCAGGCAACGCCTGCGACCCGAAGGGGTAAAACACCCAATGGGTGCCACAAAAAAAAGCGCCTCCGGAGAGGCGCTTTTATAATCAATCTTGAGATAACTATCTTAGGTTGTCACGTCGTTGATTGTGTTGACCAGGTTACCATCCTGATCCATTGTCCAGGTATCAATGGTAACGTCATCATCCAGGTTCACGGCAGCAGTTGCGGTGAAAGTATTCTGTGCAGATACGATATCGTATGCATACTTGTTACCGGCCATAACTTCAACACCGATTTCCGGGAAGGTCTGTATTGCAACACCTTCAGCGGCGGCAGAAGCACCATTATCACCATAAGTAGTGTTAGCCTGGCGATATGTACGCTGCATGGTATAGATCTGTTTCAAAAGCTGTTTGGCTTCTGACTGTTTGGACTTAGTAGTAGCCTGCATAAAACGCGGAATCGCGAGAGCGGCCAAAATACCAATGATTACGACAACGATCATTAACTCGATAAGGGTGAAACCCTTGCGATTGTGAAATCTTGAGAACATAAATGCCTCCTACGACAAATTCAGTTATTGGTTCTGGTTTCTTGAGTCATATTCACGCTTGAACCTATTGCAATCAGCGTGCCTTTTGGGAGTGCTTTTTTGGGGCAATCTGTAAAAAGGATAAACTTGCTGATATCAACGAATTTCCAAAAGCGTTACATGACTGTGGGGGTATTCCTTTTGTTCCTTCCTTCCTTCGTTCTCCAATCCGACGCAAAACGCCAAACACTTTTGCAATTTGCAACGATTTGATCGGCTACATATATCTTATCGGCAGATGCAGAAAAGAAAAAAGGCGCCGGGTGGCGCCTTATAGAAAAAACCTTTATATAGTGCATCAATTGAGCACGTCATCAATTGTATTGGCTAAAACACCGTTGTCATCAATCACCCAGGTATCGATAGCTGCATCATCGTCAATGTTGGCAGTTGCAGTAGCGGTGAATACATTGGCTCCGCCTACAATAGTATAGGTGTATTTGGAGTTGGCAGCGATTTCAATCCAAATTTCATTCAATGCATTCGGCGAGGCAGCACTGGCAGCTCCACCCGGTATATAGTATGTATTAGCCGAGGATTGCTGTCTGTAGGTACGTTGATTAACATATATCTGTTTTAGAACTAGTTTAGCTTCTGATTGCTTTGTTTTGGTCGTTGAGCGCATAAACCGCGGGACGGCAAGCGCAGCAAGGATACCGATGATAACAACTACTATCATCAATTCAATCAGCGTAAAACCGCGACGATTACGGCACTGCGGATTCTGTACAATGCTTGAACGATTTGTAAAGATTCTCATCATAATATGCTCTTTCGCTTATTAGTCATCTCATCAACTGATCGAAATTGTCGCAATTTCTATTCCATTCGACTGTTGAAAATTTGATTACTTACTAAAATCATTGTTATTACCGTTCCCATCCGAAGGATCAGTTAGATTATTCAATTTATAGCGGTCAAGTTTTCTATATAAAGTTGAAGAATTGATACCGAGTATCTTGGCAGCTTCAGCTTTCTTGCCACCAGTTTGAGCCATTACAAAATGTATATACGCTTTTTCGATAGATTCAAGGGTCGGCGTGGATGGTTGTTCATCTGAAACAACCAACTTGGTTGCTGGATTTGTTAACTTATCGGGGAAATCAGAAGGTTCAATTATATCTGATCTATTCAAGAGGACAGCTCGTTCGATAGTATTTTCAAGTTCACGAACATTGCCGGGCCAATCATAGGTTGTAAGAGCAGCCATCGCCTTTGGACTGATAGTTTTTGCGGGGACGTTCATCTTCTTTTTGAATTTGGCAGAAAAGTGGTCAGCCAGCAATGGTATATCATCCCGCCGTTCTCTTAAAGGAGGAATAAATATCGGAATAACATTGAGGCGATAGAAAAGATCGGCTCGGAAATGTTTAGCTCTAACTTCGGCTTCCAAATCTGAGTTGGTGGCAGCTATCAGGCGGACATCAACATCTATCGGTTTGGTTTCACCTACCGGAGTTATTTTTCGTTCTTCGAGAACTCTTAATAGTTTTACCTGTATTGCCAATGAAGTGTTTCCGACTTCATCTAAAAAGAATGTTCCACGATTAGCTGCCTGGAAAAGACCTTCCTTATCTTTGATCGCTCCGGTGAATGAACCTTTCTTATGTCCGAATAGTTCAGATTCCAACAACGCTTCTGGAAGAGCAGCGCAGTTGATCGAAACGAATGGTCCACCACAACGGGGAGAATGATGATGAATCGCCCGAGCGATAACATCTTTACCAGTTCCGGATTCACCAAGAATCATAACAGTTGAATCGGACGAGGCAACTCGCTTGGCCAATTTCTTTAGCTGAACGACAGGCTCCGATGATCCAATAAAATTATCGAATGAATTGTCACCTTGTAATTGTTTCTTTAGTTCAACATTCTCATGAATTAGATTCTTGCGGTTGATCGATTTTTCTATGACAATCTTAATTTCATCAACTTTAAATGGCTTTGTAACATAATCGGCTGCACCATGTTTCATTGCCTCAATTGCTGTATCAACTGACGCAAAGGCGGTCATCATTATGATTTCCTGCTCCGATTTAAACGATTTTATTTCCTGCAGGACTTCCAGACCAGAGATTTCAGGCATATTAAGATCAGCAATTACGAGATCGAAGTTTTCACGCTGCAATTTGGAGATCCCCTCAAGACCAGAATTCGTCGTCTCGACAGTGTAACCTTCCTTGGACAGCATAATCTCCATGAAGTTGCACATTGATTCTTCGTCGTCAATAACGAGTATTTTCTCAGACATCCGGTCTCCCTGCTTACAGGACAATTTTTATATTTATAAAACCTTCTGTCTTTTGATCGGTAAACGTTTGCACAGCTATAGAGTTACGAGAGCAATTGATCATAATTTTAACAGACCATTGACGATAATACTCAACAGGGCTATATTTCTGCTGTTTCGGGTCTTAAAATGTGGGACGATTCCCATATATACAGACCCAAGAAGATTTCGGGAACGAAAGAAAGAATGATTGATGTCCAAACTATCTCATCGCGAGAGAATACAAACAATTATCGCCGGAGAAAAGCCTGACCGGTTTGCAGCTTCAATGTGGCGGCATTTTTTCCATCTGGAAGATCATGCCGAAGGTACTGCCGAAGCGATGCTCATGTTTCAGAAAGAATTTGATTGGGATTTCCTGAAGATCAATCCACGGACAGATTTCTATGTTGAAGATTTTGGCTTTAAGCATAGATTTTCTCATGATGAATTCAAGAAACCGACCAAGTTGCATTTCCCAATTAAAACCGCAAATGACTGGCTGACTCTTAAGAATGTCGAAACAACAGCCCCTGCACTTTCTGAACATTTGAAAATGATCTCTTTGATTAAGAGAGGGTCCGATTCTGAACTCCCGATTCTGATGACACAATTCTCCCCTCTTAGTATTGCCGGCAGGATGGTTCCGGACAGACAAATGCTAATTGATCATATTAGGAGTGAACCTGATAAAGTTGAAATTGGCCTTAGAACAATAACAGATACATACAAGCAATTTACCTCGGAGATTCGCAATGCCGGTGCTGATGGCCTTTTCTTTGCCACCTTGCAATGGGCTTCTGAAGATATGCTGACCTTTGAAGAATATGAACGCTTTGGGGTTCCTTATGATCTTGAGCTTATCCAGGCGGCTGAATCGGATGCTCTAAATTTGCTTCATGTTTGCCATACTTCTGCTTACATTAGGGAACTAAGCAGACTCGATTACAATTCTGTATTGTATAATTGGGACTCGCAGCATCCAACCAATCTGAGTATTGAACAGGCATTAGAGCAGATGCCCGGCAAAACACTCGTTGGTGGGATTGACCAGGAAGGTTGGTTGCGAATGGGAACTCCAGATGAGATTTCGCGTATGATTATTAAGATAAAATCAGATTATGACGATTCAAAATTAATACTAGGACCCGGTTGCGCGATTCCTCCGGAAGTACCGAACGATAACCTCAGAGCATTGAGAGATTCATTATGATGGACAACACCCGAGAACAATTGATCGATAACATCAGAATAGCTATTGCAGCAAAATCCAACGAGAATGATATTCTACAATCGGCGGCAGAACTTATCGACGGATTTTCTGATAATTATAATTGGACCGGCTTTTATATGAAGAGAGGCGAAATTCTCGAAGTAGGGCCATATATTGGACCAAAAACCGAACATACTCGAATAGAGTTACATAATGGTATTTGTGGGGCGGCTGCCTCTCAAAAAGAGACTGTCATAGTTGATTCGGTTCAGGATGACCCCAGGTTTCTTTCATGCTCGATTAATACACGTTCAGAGATAGTCGTTCCAATGATGGATGGAGATCAAGTGTTAGGTGAAATTGATATCGATTCTAATCGATCGGCGAATTTCAATACGCAGGACAAAACGATGCTCGAAGAGATCGCTAATATTTTAGTTAGAAGACTCAAAGAGATCAATGGAAAAGAATAATATTTTCACACAATATATTATGTGGGAGGAGCTCCGATGTTTGTAGGTATTCTATTATTACTTTTGGGTGCATTGATGATGCTCGATCAATTGGGAATCATTCGTGGAGATGCCTGGGATTATATTATGCCAATAGCTCTAATCGCTCTTGGTGGGTCAATGATTTTCAAAGATCGCAAAAACCCATCATGTTAAAAAACTGATATATCACTCGAAATCTACTTGAGGATCACATACACGAGTCTGTCATTGTTGCTATTGTGAGTCAGGACAACAGCCGATAAGACTATCACGTATGAAACATCTGCTCTATACAATTGTACTGTCGTTGCTGACTTATTTATCTGTTCTGGCGGACGGATTCCTGAGGCTGTCAGACGAAATCAATTTACCGGTACCTGATGGCTGGGAGCTGATATCTGACACCGACTCTTTCCCGTTTCAATTAGTACGATTTGATCCCCCCGCCGAAATGCTTCTATTCAAAAGCGATATCTACGATGATGATCTTATCAGGCATGAAGAAGATCTCAAAATGTCAGTCGATATAGTTATCTCAGATGTTATCATGACAATACCAGGAGCAGAGTTGATATCATCGAAAGGCTTCATGGATGGTCACAGGACATCGTTCCTGCTTGAATTTTTATCAGATGATTCAACAAGTGAGGTACAATTAAGGCATCGTTTCAATGGAATAATCTATCTGACAGAAGAAAACCATCAGGTGCTTTATACTCTATGGGGAAAAGCATCGATTGCTGATTTCATTATCACAGAAGGTCAAATGAAAATGATACAGGAAGGTTTTGAACGAGTCAGCAGCTATCATGAAGAAGTATTCGTACCAGACCATACAACATTTTGGAGTTATTTTACACTTCTCGGTTTGCTGTTGGGACTTTTCTTTATGGTACGTCGCAGACGATCATTGGAACGTTCAACACAAATCGAAAACTATTGGCGTTGTATGTGTGGACGTAATAATAGTGGTTCCTATAATATTTGCGAAAAATGTGGACGCCCCCAAGAAGCTAAGCCCGAATAACAATTAAGCCTGCTGGTTTCGCTCTTCCAACTCAACCAAGACACCATTACAACCGGATGGATGCACAAACGCGATCTTTGCACCACCTGCTCCTGTTCGCGGAGTTTCATCTATCAATCGAACGCCGTTTGCTTTGAGTTTAGCCAAAGTAGATTCGATATTATCTACATAGATGCAAAGATGATGAAGTCCCTCTCCCCGTTTATCAATAAACTTTTGAACCGGCGATGAGGGATCAGTCGGTGCAACTAATTCTATCCGTCCAGAAACGTCTTGACCAGATGAAAAGATTGCAACCTTAACTTTCTGATCGGCAACACTCTCAACAACAGGACTATCGTCACCAAGCAGAAGGCTATACTTTGAGATCGCTTTCTCAAGATCAGAAACTGCTATTCCAATGTGTGATACTTTTCCGGCAGAAGACATATAATTAATATCCAAGAGCTTCTTCGGCCGCAATTGCTGAATCAGCTTTTCTTTTGAGATCATCGAATTGCAATTGTTGATCGAGGACACTCATAGTAGCGTGAAACCAGCGACCTTCCATATAGTGCACGCGGTACTTATCAATAAATCGACTCGTGTCACCTTTCGGTCCTACAAATATCGCCTCAACCTGAACGTATGCAGAATCCTGATCAAAGATTTCAGCGTCATGCACAACCATTTTTACGAGAGTATCTGCTTCAGCATATACGATTTGGCCAAACGTAAGGTATTCGTCATAAGTATGTTTCGCTCTTAGATACGGAAACTCAGCATCATACAACGCAGCTTTGTCACCATAATGCCAACGTACTGATACTTCTTCAAACATTTCCTGAATAAGGTAGAAATCGACCGAGTCATTTGAAACAGTTACAGCTTCGGTCGCATCTGTTTGTTCGTTGGAATCAGAACTACATCCGATCACAAACAATATCAATATGGTCAACAACGCACAAACAACTTTATATCTACTCATTATATTCTCCCCAAATTTCTCTAAACAGGTTTGAAATCTCTCCAAGTGTTGCATAACTCTCTACTGCATTCAGAACAGAAGAAACAATATTTTTATCTGATCTCGCAACAGTATTTAATTCTGCAAGGGCAGCCTTAACTCGTTTATTATCACGTGTTTTTCTAAAATCTGCAAGCGATGCACGTTGTCGATCCTCAAGAGCAGGATCAATTTTAAGTACTTGTGGAAGATCAGTTGCAGGAGATACAAACTTATTTACACCAATCACGGTCCTCTCATTAGTTTCAATTTCTTTTTGGAACTTCCAGG
>JAUVAR010000189.1 GCA_030591625.1 Candidatus Zixiibacteriota bacterium | reverse complement strand
GTGTCAATATTATCATCACCGGCCAAACAGACATCACACGCATCACCAACTCCATCTCCGTCAGTATCTTCCTGATCTTCATTAGGGGAGTTAATGCAGTTGTCACAATCATCGCCAGTGCCATCAAAATCTGTATCTACCTGTTCTGCGTTGGCCACAAGTGGGCAGTTATCGCAGCCATCACCAATCAGATCACCATCACTATCAGGTTCTGTGTTAACATACGAATCATCCTTGCGCATCCTGAAGATATGAAGCCTGCCATCCAGGTTTGAGGAATAGACAAGCGAGTCCTGTGTAAAAGGGAACACTCCCCACGAGCCATCAAAGAAGGCTTCATCTGAAAACTCCCAGGTATCAAAAGATGCAAGCTCGGTTGGACAATGCGGAATTGTGACATCAAAAACAAATACACCAGAGGTGTAATGAGAGACATAAACACTGTTTCCCATTACATGAGCATTGTGAGCAAGACCACTTGGTGCTAAAATCTCACCCGCAAGCCTGATATTTTCGTAATCTCTTGTATCCCAAACCTTGATTGTTTTGCCGGGTGTCTCCTCAGTTGTTATCAGAAAACTCTTATCTGCACTTGGCCAGATATTATGAACATAACCTGCATCCGGTACAGCTATTCGTGTAATCAATTTTGGTATAAGTTTGTTTGATAAATCCCATATCGAGAAAAATGGTTCATGCCCTTCAGCCAAATACGCTGTATCGTTTCTTACGTAAAGATCATGAATACCATGCTTTTGGCCAAAGCCACCTTCAAAAATAGGATTTTCCTTGTCAGATATATCAAACATATATACAGCTCGAGCAGATGTACCCGAACCTTCGAGATAAAGAAATTCGGATAACGAATCGATTACCAGATTGTGCGATGAAGTTCGTTCCCAATCCCCTATCGTCATTACCTTAACGAGGTGAGCCGAATCAGGAAGAAATTGAAGGTCAATCACGCGCAGTCCAGTGCCACATTCCGATACGGCATAACAGATATTTCCAACTGTGGCCATATCCTGCCAGAGACAGCTACTTCCCGCCAGCGTGTCAACAACCTGTAGCGTCGTAACATTTACAAAAACAAGTCCCAGATCGGTTCCCATAATTGCATACTGATCGCCCGTTGGTGATACCCATCCCCAACAGTCAGAACCATTATAAGTGCCAAACTGGAAAACTGCTATCGAATCAAGATAATATGGTGTTGAACCAGCTTTTGTTGAAGTTCCAGAAAACACCAGAGTCAATACAACTGCCAAAGCTGTAATTTTGCTCAATAATTGATGTCTGATTTTGGACAAGGCGACCTCAATGTCTAACGATTAATGATTTTTGACATGACCGTGTGAGGAGTACCTTACTATTATAGTAGAAATTTCATGAATGTCAAAGGAAAAGTGGGCAATTATGGTCGTTAAGGTATTGTAACAACTAAAGTAAGGGCTTACATCCTGGGTCAATCTTCATCTTGATTGGACTGACTGGATCGAAATTGATCGACCAGTCTTCTTACATCCAGAAGATTTTCAGCAGTTTCCTGAAGTGCAATTCGAAGCTGTTTACTCCCTTTAAATTCAGAAACGTACGACCGCAGATGTTTTCTGATCGACAGGAAATTCTTCTCAGGTCCCATGATTTCGGTAAAAAGCTCAGCATGTTCGACTATGGCATCAAGTCGTTCATCGACAGAAAGAACTCTATCAACACAATCCCGATTAAACAGCCAGGGGTTACCAAAGATAGCACGCCCAAACAAAATACCATCGATTCCAGTTTCTTCCACAAGCTGATCGGCATGAGTCAACGATGTTACATCCCCGTTGCCAAGAATAAGAGTCTCGCTTCCTTTGGCAACCTCAACCGCTCGGTTCATTTTATCCCAGTGTGCCGGAGCGTTCGACATTTCACTTCTTGTTCGCAGATGAAGGGTAATCGCGACCGGTTCGGCCCGAAGAAGATGCTCGACCCATTCTTCGATAACTATCTCATTGAAGCCGATTCGTGTTTTGACCGAGACTGGAATTGTCTTAGCACCTTCTTTAGTAGCCAAAATAATCTCACGAGCAAGTTCAGGATTATTAATAAGAGCCGCACCCGATCCAACTTTTGTAACATTCTTAACCGGACAACCCATGTTGATATCAATCCCATCAAAACCAAGCTCGTTCAAAAATGCAGCAGCCTCACAAAACGCTTCCGGTTTCTTACCATAAATCTGAGCAACTATTGGTCGTTCATTCTCATAGTATGTCAGGTCCTGCACTAATCGTTCCCGCCCCGCCGAGCAAAGTCCTTCTGCCGAGACAAACTCGGTGAAAAGAATATCTGGTTTGCCATGACGAACAACCATCTGCCTCATTGGCAAATCGGTAACATCAAGCATAGGAGCGAGAGCGTAAATCGGCTTCTTTAACTCATTCCAAAATCCAGATATCATTTTTCATTTCTCATTTTCATTTGTATGTACAACATTATCCCGACAGATTAGTTCGTAAGTTATATTACTTACAGACAATCTCAAACACTCTCATGAAATTTTGGGCAAGTATCTTCTCGATTGCATCAGGTTTGTAACCACGTCGTTCAAGTTCGATTGCAAGATTTGGCAATTTAGAACAATCATCCAGCCCGTCGGGCGCAAGGGGGATACCATCAAAATCTGAACCAATCCCAACCGCATCAATTCCACCGATATTTACAATATGATCGATATGATCAACAACTGTCTTGACAGTAACAGGAGCAGCTTTCATAGCATTTTTCAATCTGAGAACAATTTCATAATATTGATCGCTTTTTTGATCAAATTCCTTTTTAGTGCAGCCACCTCCGGTCAGATGTCGAACTAATTTGATATCCTCAAGATTAGCCATATCGTACTTTGTACCAAGAATATTTCTATCGTTCGAGAGAAACCGTCCGCAAAAATTAACGCCAATCATACCTCCCTTTTCAGCAATAGCCCTAATCTGTTCATCTGCCAAATTACGATCATGCTGACAGATTGCATATGCACATGAATGTGATGCAAATATCGGAGCTATAGAAATTGCAAGCGTGTCTCTAACCGCTCCAGCCGAAGCATGTGAAATATCAACAATCATCCCGAGTTCGTTCATGCGAGTTACAACATCGCGGCCAAAATCAGTCAATCCATCAAATTTGCTCTTTGGGTCACTCGAAGAGGAACAAATGTCATTAGTCCTGGTATGCACAAGCGTAATACTTCGAACACCATGAGAATAGAATAGATTAAGATTCGAAAGGTCAGAATTTATCGCCGTTCCGTTTTCTATCGCCAATAAAGCAGCAATAGATTTTTTTCTAACAGCTTCATAAACATCATCAGATGATCTGCAAAGGCAAATATCTTCTGATTCTGAAAATTCCGAACGAAGTAATCCAATAAGCTCATTCGCTCTTATAAATGCTTTTTCACCACAAAGCTCAGGATCAATAAATGATGCGAACATCTGAATATTTACACCACCCTCATGCAAACGAGGGAGATCTATATGCCCTTGCTTGTTTCTAACCTTAAAATCCCTGCCAGACCTGAGAAACAACACAGTATCACAATGCAGGTCAGCTACGATTTTATCATGGTTTTTTTGTTCAGACAGATAATTCATTCAACAAGAGTAATAAAGTCGGGAACAATTTACAAGTCATGAGCGTTTTCACCTTCTTATGCTCGGTGTGATCCAAAACTTAGGCTATCCACAAAAAAACTTGTGTCTTAGATTGTTAAGAGCAAGATTGCACCTACTTAACACAGAAGAACTGGAGCTTTGTTTTGAGTATAGTAGATTGGTTTGTAGAACAGAATCCGATTATACAGGCGTTAATTGCTACATTATTTACATGGGGTGTGACAGCTCTTGGAGCTGCCGGTGTATTTTTAGCAAAACGACCCTCACGTCGCACTTTTGATGTTATGTTAGGCTTTGCCGCAGGAGTTATGATTGCCGCCAGTTACTGGTCGTTGCTTGCTCCCGCAATTGAAATGTCCGAAGGCGGTCCGGTTCCAGTTTGGGTACCGGCATCTGTAGGCTTCCTGCTCGGTGCAATATTCTTGCGTATTTGCGATATGTTGCTACCTCATATTCATCCTGCTATGCCCAACGCAAAACCTGAAGGTATCAAAACTACATGGCAGCGTTCAGTTCTTTTAGTCCTTGCGATTACACTACATAATATACCTGAAGGGCTCGCGGTAGGGGTCGCATTTGGTGCGGTTGCTGCCGGTATGCCATCTGCAACATTGGCCGCTGCGGTTGCTCTTGCAATAGGTATCGGAATCCAAAACTTCCCCGAAGGTCTCGCAGTTTCAATGCCACTCAGGCGCGAAGGAATGTCACGGTTCAAGTCTTTCTGGTATGGCCAACTTTCAGGTGTTGTTGAACCAATAGCTGGAGTCATTGGTGCGGCGATAGTAATCATAGCCCAACCTATTTTACCTTACGCACTTTCTTTTGCGGCAGGTGCAATGATATTTGTTGTTGTCGAAGAGCTGATTCCCGAATCACAGGCAGGAGGTCATTCAGATGCTGCCACAATGGGAGTAGTCGTAGGATTCACCGTTATGATGGTCCTTGACGTTGCCTTAGGGTAAAATCATGGTTCAGAACATTCTCTGATAATACAAGCTAAGTGACGTCATTTTAATGAGTTAACGTTATTAATCCCCCTTACCCCAATAAAAAACGCTAATCGATTCGTATAATTTGTTGCATTCAACATGTAGATGTGCAAAACTATAGCGCAATGATAATATTACTTTTAAAGGAAACGCAATCAATTGTAACGTAAGCAGTTAAAACTGTTAAAGAAGATAATATTTATCCGCTAAAGACCGAAATTTATAATAAATGTGAAAAGTAATGCAATTATCTCACATAAGTGGGTTATCAAAAAAGATAAATCGTTCGATAGAAATAATAGAATTTATAATTCAATCTATTAGGGGATGTAATATGAAGTCTGGACATAGGGAAATATTCCGACAGACTATCTTGATCGTAGGGTTATCACTTTGTATGACAGGACTTGTTCTGGCAGGCGAAGGACCGGACAGCGAAACCTGTCTCGGGTGTCATGATGATATGGAGGCAACCTTGGCAGAGACTAATCATAGTCTTGGAGCAAAGGCTTCCGGATCAGCTACTGTAGAGTGTGTCAGTTGTCACACCGGTGGAGCTGTTCATGTTGATGACCCATCTGTTGAGAATATCGGGAATCCCACAACAATGGTAACACCGGAACAGCTTGAGCTTTGTATCTCATGTCATCTGCCTCATATCGATGCAGCCACGCTTGGCCTTGATCCGCATATCGGTCAGGACCTTGCCTGTTCATCGTGTCATCAGGTGCACGGCAACACAGAAAGCTTGCTGTACGATAGCGAAGGAGCTTTTTGCTCCGGATGTCATATCAGTGCTGCCAATGATTTCAAGAAACGTTCTAACCATCCGCTCCTCGAAGGGATTGTCAATTGTATCAATTGTCATGACCTCTCCAGCCAGATGGAACCAAACTTCGGTCATGGCATTAGCGCCAACTGCATGAGCTGTCATCCAGAAACTCAAGGTCCATTCCTGCATGTG
>JAUVAR010000069.1 GCA_030591625.1 Candidatus Zixiibacteriota bacterium | reverse complement strand
TGTCGAGCCGGTACCACATGAGGTCACCGCGCCAGTTGGAGCGAACCTCGACCTCGTGGCCATCGATGGTGAGCTTGCCGGTGGGGCGCGGGTCAGGACGTTGGCCGCCGATCACGTCAGTCGGCAGTTTCGATGAACCGTCTGCGCGAACTTGAAGATATGCCGCCAATGGTTACATCAGATAATCAGAATAACAGTGCAGTTGTTTCAGATGGTGAAATAAAACTAAACGGTGATAGTTTTGAGTTTGAGGAATCTAATGAACCGATCCTTGATAATCTTTCTGTCGAAATTGAACCGGGCAGCACTGTCGCTTTTGTGGGACGAGTTGGATCGGGTAAGAGTTGGCTGGTCAATCTTATTCCAAGGTTGGTTGACCCGACAGGTGGGTCTGTCAAACTTGATGGACATGATTTAAAACAGTTCAACCTCAAAGATCTTCGACGAAATATCGGGTATGTACCACAAGAGCCGGTGCTCTTTTCAGATTCGATAAAAAACAATATCCTCTTCGGACGTGATGACATATCAGACGATACTGTTGATTGGGCAATTGAAATTGCTCAGCTTAAAACAGAAATGGAATCATTCCCGGATGGTCTTGATACAGAGATCGGTGTACGAGGGATGTCTATCTCCGGTGGCCAGAAACAAAGACTTGCTCTGGCTCGTGCATTGGTTGGTAAACCTAAGATTCTAATTCTCGACGACTGTACTTCGGCCCTTGACTCAAGTACTGAAGCAGCATTGTGGTCCGGTTTGCACAAAGTGATGCCGGATTTGACAGCGTTGCTTATTACGCACAGGCCGGACACACTTGAGAAAGTTGATAAGATTGTTGTGCTCAAAAGAGGTCGCATTGTCGAAACTGGAAAACATCATGAATTAATTAATAACGGCGGAGAATACTCAAGTATTTATCGTCGTTACAGACTTGAAGAAGAAGTCTCATAAAAAAAGAAGGGTCCCGAAAATAAATCGGGGCTCTTCTTATTCAATTATAAATTTATCTGCTATCTATTCACAACGTGCCATTAAGCTGTACGAAATAAACAGATAATCAATCAATGCAGTAAGATCACCAATATCAACTAAACCTTCACCATCAATATTGGCTTCATCAAAACAACTCAATGGTGAGTAAGTAATAAAAAGGTAGTCGATCAATCTGGTAAGGTCACCGATATCAACCATCTCGATAGGGTCTCCGTCAACATTGCCGGTGTAACTCTTACAGCATGAAACTCTGAGTTGAACTGGTGCGGACCAATCGGAGATGCCATTATACTTATCTTTGGCTCTTACCTTTATATCGTAGGTAATAGCATCGGTCCATGAATGAAAATAAGTGTCGGCAGTATCACCCGATGGCCAAGGGCCATACCAGGATGAAATTACTCCGTCACCCCAATCAAATTGGTAATAAAGATCATCACCATCAGGATCTACAACAGTAGCTAAGACATAAACTGTAGCTCCTTGAGCTACAACCAACTCAGCTAACTCCGGCACAGGCGGTGGAGGAGCATCATTTACTATAACACCATTACCTATTGTCACAGTAATATCGATGACACCATCACCGATCCAGGTGATTTCTGAAATCATATCGAGATCAGGAGCTTCTCTTTGAGTAACATTATTAACTCGCCCTTGATAGACAGCCGGTGAGGCACTTCCACCAACATACACATAATTGCCGCCATCAAAATAGGTTGTTGGAAATGCACTGAGATTAAGATCATTGTCGAGACGATATTCTGCAAGAGTATCAACATCATCAATTAAAGCGACATAAACAAATGGAGCCCCATCAGAAAGATATGCACTATACAACGCGGACCGCGTGTCAGGACAGTATTGTCACCACGTTGCCGTACCTTCCTCTACGAAGGCAGTATGAGTATATTCTGTCCCGCGATAATTTCTACCTGGTGTTCTGCCAACAGCCTGAGCTGCTCCTTCTGCATAGTAGGCAGAAAACCAATAGCCCTTGTTCGGATATGCATCCTTCAGGACACCTTCCATTGAAAACACAACCGCAGTTGCTGTAATATTATGTTCAGTTATTCCTGAATAACCGGCAGCAGGACCATCCCAACGGATTGTCTGTTGCCAGGTTCCCTGATCAGAAATACTAATTGTATCTATCAATGCAAAATCGAGAAAACCAAACTCATAGCTGTGGCCAGTAAGATCTCTATAGCGCGAAACCTTCTCAGCAATATAGATTCTAAGTGTACCATCGTATGTTGCCTGTGGTGAGCCGGGGCTTCTTAAGATTTGAACATCAACAGCTGGCTTGTCAGTTGTTGGTTTATCAATTACAGAAAAATTGACCGCAAACGATGATGTTGCCAAAAGAGCAGTCAAAAGTATAACCACCCCTGTCTTAACAATCTTCATTTATTCTCTCCCATAGAATATTGCAATTCCTGTTGTACTTATTAAATTATCGTCATCGATATTATAACCGAATATCGCAGATATCAAAGGCAAAAGCAGATTGTTAGTCGGATAAACTCACCTTTAATACATACAATTATTGTCTGGTTTAGAACCTAACAAGAAGTGAAGAAGAGATTGTAAAATCGGAATAGTCATAAACATTAATGGAAGATGAATTCGAAATGTGTTCAATCCGAATTGATGGTTCCGCAAATCTGCCAGTAAACAGTGTCGTTGGCCATTGCAGGTTCAAAAATAGCTGTCGTCTAAAATCTTTACGTTCTTGTATATTATTTAGAACAGTTAGAGGGAAAACAGGTTGTTCGGCCTCTGCCTCAACAATATTATTGTAACTACGATCCCAATAACCGAATCCGGCTGACACAATTATTTTCGGTATAAGAAATGACTTAACCGTTATACTGATAGCATCCCCTTCATAACTTGAAACCCAGGGTGAGACCCGGCCGGTTGAATATCCATAAATAAAAGCGTCATCATTGAAATTTGTAAAACGACGACGCATGTATGTAATACTCAAACCTGTTCGTTGTCCCAAAGAGCGTGAGAATCGAGGCGCAATGTAATATGAATTCAGTTTGCTCTCTTCGAGGACTGAATAAGCCTCACTTGAATCGATTGGGCTACGCGGAACAATCAGAACTGAATCGCCCTGTGGAAAGTCCGTCCAGGGATATACATATTCAAAATTACCTGTCGTATATCCACCCTCAATATCCAAGACATTATTTCCGGGTAAACTGAGATTCAAACCGGAAAAAATCTCTTTAGTCTGACGGTCATCAATTTCTTCATGCCCATACCCTATACTTTTGAAAATAAATCCTGCTCGCGCTCGAATCTGCTCAGATAGATTATATCCTGCCGATACTGATGCATCCCAGTTTGAACTGTTAAAGTCCGATGTTCTCAGCGAAGCATCATCACCTCGGTATTCAAGCTTTTGAATATTACCCGAAAGATAAACCTGAAATTTCGATGAATCAGGTGTGGGGATATATGTCCCCCCCGCACCATACAGAATCGAACCGAGGGAACTCATATTTTTATAGGAAGTGTATTCGGTTTGGAGTCGGATTTGTGTGCTTGCAAACGGATGATAGTTCGTCCGTGCAAAAGCAGAGACATACGTATCACCAAGTGAGCTTTTGTCTTTGAGAACGTTACCGGTTCGGCCACTATTAAGGCCAAATTCAAAATCAAAATTAGAAGCAAAAACTGAATTTATCGGCAGAATAAGAACAAGCAGGGTGACAATTCTAAGAAGCATATTTAACCTTAACTACCTTTAACGACAAATACCACCGGCACAAGCTGATCCACCGGTTGCACCAGTTCCAAGTCCGTTTCCACCTCCGAAAAACATATCAAAATCAGAACGACAGGCACTTATTGCACGAGACCCAAAATCCCTAACACGAAATCTGTCAGCTGAGGACATCAACATTATTGCAGGTCCGAAATCAGGCAAAGCTATCGACATACCTGTTACCATAGGCAGATTGTCGCTTTTGGCAACTTTATTCTGAATTAAATCGGGGATTCCATTATTATCTGAATCGATCATTTGGTCATTAATACCATCCCCATCCAGATCGATAAAACCAGCCTCCAACCCGTTCGGCAGACATAATATGAAAACAAGAGCAATCAAAGCAACTAAACTACTTAGAGTTATTTTGGCAGGTTTATAATTCATAAATTCCTCTCAATCTCATTTAAAAAAACCTTGGTGGCACCCCAACCACCAACTTCTGTCAATAATATAGCGATCTTTGCTTCTTGTCAAGGTAACCAGACAACCTTCCATTTCGCTTGCGATAATAAGAGCGATATTTTACATTGTGTGATAATTCACTCGTTATACCTTTTGTCCCGAAAGGCACACCTTGAGTATTATTGTGTGAGCAGGTGAATATTATATATAGAGCAGAATACGACAGGCAGCACTTGTTGAATTCTGTTTCTGTTGATTCAGGAGTGAGAAAGTCATGTTTCTGTATATTCTAAAACTTGCACGCAATCTTAAGCGGTTGTTTGGAAGTCGGTATATGTCAATTTTCATCTGCCTGCTTGCTCTTGTGGCTACAGGTGCGGAGGCAGTTATGTCGCAACAGTATATTGATGAACTAACTATAGACAAAACTATTCACACCCTTACAGAACAACACCCAAATGCAAATCGCGAGATGTCTGAGCGGGGGATCCGTCAAGTCGCCAAAATGTGGCTTGAGCGTGATGGTTCCAAAGATGAATTCGTTACGTTCTGTGCAGACAATTTTATTGCGGATGAAGAAACACGGTTAGCAACACTTGGTCGTTACGAAGAATATCTGAGTTCACTATCGGGGCATTTTGCCGAACTCGGTCGTGACCTGAGTTGGAATCTCGATGTAACAACCGGTGACATTCTTCCTATCGATTACAGTTTCGCCTCTTTTTCACCCGGTGCACATCTCAACGAAGATTTCTTTATTTCCAAGATCGGTTTTATCGCACTATTAAATTACCAACAACATCAACTCGTAGAGAAGCTCAAATTTGGTTCTGACTGGAGCCGTATTAAATGGGTTGAGACAAGATTAGCCGATTGGTTCTCGGCTCGAGTACCATCAGGAATTTCTCAAGAGACAAGTCTTGCCTACACCGCAGCAACTGCGTACATATCGAGCTACAATATTCACATGCATCACCTCTTGGATGAAAAGGGTGAGCGTAGCTTCCCTGCCGGAATGAAACTGATCACACATTGGAATCTTCGCGATGAACTCAAAGCACAGTATTCTGACCCCGAGGGATTAGATCGTCAACGCATGATCTACAAAGTGATGATGCGAATTATCAATCAGGATATCCCCGAAGTAGTTATCAATAATCCGGGGGTTGACTGGAACCCGGTAAGCAATGAAGTTACAGTATCAGGTGTCAAAGACAATCCGTTGCCTTCACATTGGCAGCCGAATGGTGAAGCTGGTTCAAAAGTAGATAACAGCGCCGAACCAAATCTTCGTTACCAGCATCTGCTAAACGTATTTAAGGCCGAACGAAAGGCAGACCAATATTACCCGGATCATCCAACCGTTATAAAGCGTCGTTTTGATCTTGGTCGTGAAATGCCCGAAGCAGAAGTTGCCACTCTTTTGAAAACGGTTGTTGGTGCACCGATTCTCAAAGATGTCGCTGCCCTTATAGAAAAACGTCTCGGACGAAAACTTGAACCGTTCGATATCTGGTACGATGGTTTCAAAGCACGTGGTTCAATCGACAATGACAAACTCGACCAAATTGTTGGAGACAAATACCCAACTGTCGAATCTTTCCAGAACGAACTTCCTGTTATCCTTGGCAAACTCGGTTTCGATAAAAATACTGCATCATTTCTTGTTGAGCATATCGTTGTTGACCCATCACGAGGAGCCGGTCATGCTATGGGACCGGGTCTTCCTGACGATAAAGCAAGGCTTCGCACACGCATCCCCGAAACAGGGATGGATTACAAAGGGTACAATATCGCAATACACGAATTCGGACATAATGTTGAACAACTCTTTTCGTTACATAAAGTCGATCGTAAATTTATGCGAGGGGTTCCGAATACAGCATTCACCGAAGGTTTTGCATTTGTCTTTCAAGCCCGTGATCTCGAACTTCTTGGACTTGAAGAAACAGACTCAACCTCTGAGCTTCTTCGTACCCTGGATGTCCTCTGGAGCACCTACGAAATTGGTGGCGTTGCACTTTTGGATATGGCGATATGGAATTGGATGTACGACCATCCAGATGCTACCGCCGAAGAATTGAACGCTGGTGTGGTTGGACTCGCTCGTCGGATTTGGAATGAATATTATGCCCCACTATTTGGCGATAAAGACTGCGAACTGTTGGCAGTGTATTCACATCTGATAGAATATGGTCTCTATGTGCCAAACTATCCAATCGGACATATTATTGCCCATCAGATTGAAAAATATATGAAAGATAAAAACTTAGCAACCGAGATGGAACGCATGTGTGCTATTGGGTCGGTCACACCCGACCTATGGATGAAACAGGCGGTCGGAGATGCCATCTCTGCACAACCGCTTCTTGATGATGCTAAAATGGCGTTGGAACAATTAACTAAGTAAAATAATTATTCGTTTAATCCCCTGCAGGAGGGAATATGACAGAGCTTGTAAGTTATCGCACAGAATTCGACTCGATCCAGAGTTGCCACTACTTGATTTCAAACTCTCTGGGTGCTATGCCTAATCGTGCAACCGCACTAACAAAAGAGTATAACGAAATTTGGTCTAACCGGGGTGTCCGGGCCTGGGATGAAGCATGGTGGAATCTCCCCCGTGAAATTGGTAATAAAATTGCCGCTGTTGTTGGAGCTTCAGAAGACACAATTACAATGCAACCGAATGTGACATCTGCTCAGGCAACTATACTCTCATGCTTTGATATCAAACCAGAACGTAATAAAATAGTAATGGTTGACGGTGAATTTCCATCTCTAAAATATCTCTACACTCGTTGGACCGAGGGCGAGGCCGAAGTACAGTTTGTTGTCTCCGATGATGGCATTAGTGTCCCTATGCAGAAACTTCTCGATGCAATAGATGAAACAACATTGCTTGTTCCTATCTCACATGTACTTTTCAGGTCATCTACAATTGTTGATGCTGCCGCAATTATTGAAAAAGCTCATTCAGTTGGTGCAAAAGTTGTTCTTGATATTTATCAGTCTATCGGAGCTGTTCCTGTTGATCTCGGCGCACTTGGTGTTGACTTTGCCGTTGGTGGTTTACTCAAATGGATGTGTGGTGGACCGGGTGCATGTTTCCTTTACGTCCGGCCCGACCTCGCGAAAGAATTAACACCTCGCTTTACCGGCTGGCTGGCCCACGAGAACCCGTTCGGATTTGAAGCCCCTCCTATGCGCTACTCCGAAGGTTCATATAAATTCCTAAACGGCACACCGGCAATCCCGTCGCTGTACAGTTGTCAGGCAGGCCTTGAAATAATTACTGAAGTTGGTGTTGAAAAGATTCGTAAACGTTCAATCGACCTGACTACTCATCTGATGAAAGCAGCAGCTGAACGAGACTGGCCAACCTTTGCACCAAAAGATTCATCCGAGCGTGGCGGCACGGTCGCTCTGAATTTACCCGATGCAGAAAATATTGCAAAACGACTTTCGGCGTATGATTATCTCGTTGATTTCAGACCGGGTGCAGGAATAAGAGTGTCACCGCATTTCTATAATAAGTTTCAGGAACTCGATGACTTAGTTGAGCAGATTGAATATATAATATCACGTAATTGGGATTGAGTAAACTACCAATCTTCTGGATCGTGACAACCTGCATTCTTATCCAGTCCTGAACAGCCAGTTCCATCAAAAGTCCCCTGGCCGTCGGAAAAGATAACATCGAAATTACCATCGATATGTTTCGACGGCCCAATGATATTTAGTGAAGCGTCAACCGTCCCGGCATGACACCTGTAGCATTCAATCCCTTCATCCGCATGATCGTCATGCTTATCGCGCAATAGCAATGGATCGCTGCCATCGTCGTGACACGAACCACACAATGCCTGATTGCTGCCTGTCCAATGCGGAACATTAGCAGGATTTCCACCTCGGAAATCTCCATGACAATAAGTGTCAGTACAAGTTTCGTCAGGAATATTCCAGGTTGCGTTGGCACCAGCTAAAGTATCCCATATTATTTCAGCAGTTGAGTCAGATGCAAAATGGCCGGCATCTTCCAATACATTCGGTACAACATGACATTCCGAACATAAAACGCCGTCAGAGATTGACCCACCCTCTATGTGGGCTGTGTGAGCACCAACTGCACGCGTACTCGTTGCTGTTTCACCGTGCAACCCTTGCGGTGGTGCAGACGAAATATTATCTGTCCCGCCATGACAACCAAGACACCCATCGGGTGCAGGCGCATGACAAGCATCGCAAACAGCCTGGTCGCGAATCACATAATCAAGAGTGCCGTCAACATGACGACTTTTTGAAATAATATTTTCTAATTCATCAATCACACCATAGTGACAGTCAACACAATCGAGGTTATAGGGAACAAGATGCAACCAATGCGGCTCCGACAAAAAGGCTGGATGCACACCAAAACCATGACATGTTCCACAAAGGTCACCTTCATCGACATTCCATACAGCAATGTTATCGCTATGACCGCCGCTGAAATTACCATGACAATAAGTAAGCGAACAGGTCGCAGTTGCACGATCCCAATTCGATGCAACTCCTGCAATGCCTCCCCAAACAATTTCTGCTATACCATCATCACCGATATTTTGATGAAGAGTATCAGAAACCGAGACGGGAGTAATATGGCACTCTTCACAATTGAATCCGTCGGCCAACTCACCGCCATCTACATGAGTAGTATGTGCCCCGACTGCCAGATCGGTTATTGAAGTTTCATGATCAAGCCCATGTGGTGGTGCGCCAGTTTGATTGTCAAGTCCGCCGTGACAAGAAGTGCAGTTCCCCACAACATCACCATGACAGGTGTTACAAACCGATGTGTCAGCTACCGCAGTATCAACGATTCCATTCACATGCAAACTTATATCCAAAATAGAAAGCGATGCATCAACTACTTGTGAGTGACAATCATTACATTGCAGACCGGCCGACTCAATATGAAATTTATGTTTCCAGCCAAGTGAGTTCGGATCGCTGCCTGTATCGTGACATGACCCACACATGGCTTGATCTGTGCCGGTCCATACAGGCGCGTTGGAATAATCTCCACCTTCGAAATTTCCATGACAATATGTTTGTGCACATGTTGCAGTTGTTGTATCCCAAACGGAATTCGTTCCTGCAAGGGCATCGAATGTCATTTCCGCAAGAGAATCTATCCCAAGATGTGTTGGTGCATTTACTGAGGTTGGCAGGATATGACAAATCGTACATGCAAAACCGTCCGAGATTTCACCATCCTCAAGATGCGATGTATGAGCACCAACCGCTCGTTCTGTCGTTGCAGTCTCTCCCCGCAGACCTGTCGGAGGTGCACCGGTCAGGTTGTCTGTACCGCCATGACAGGTCACACACGAACCTTCACCACTTCCATGACATGCCTCACATAATTCATTGTCGGCCCGAGCTGTATCAGCAACACCATTGACATGCAACGATGAATCAATAATGGAAAGCCCCGACGAAACTACATCGGCATGACAATGATAGCATCCCAACCCAACCGTTGTAACATGAAATTGATGTTTCCATTCGAGCGATGACGGATCAGCACCTACATCGTGACAACTTCCGCACTCAGCCTGATTAGCGCCTGTCCACTCAGGACTATTATCACTAATTCCGCCAGTGAACCCCCCATGACAATAAGTGTCAGCACACGTTCCGGCTTCACGATCCCATACAGCAGTACCGCCATCGGAAATTCCGTGCCATACTATTTCAGCGATAGAATCTGTAACCGGACCGCTACCCACTACCAGAGAATCGTAATGCCCTGAATCGCTTGTCAACGCCGGAACTTTATGACAGGCATTGCATGGCACAGCCCCGGCCAGAGATGAATTTGTTAAATGAGCCGTATGTGCCCCAACGGCACGAGTTGTATCAGAGCTTTCACCTCGTAATCCTGTTGGTGGAGCACCCGTTATGTTGTCCCCTCCTCCATGACAAACTGTGCATGCTCCAGAATCTAAATGACACGTCGAACAAGAGACCTTAACTTTACCACCATCTAAGTTAAGTCCATGACATTCCTTGCATGATCCAGCACCACGAGCGAGAACTACCGTTCCATGAAAATCATCAGAACTACTATT
>JAUVAR010000078.1 GCA_030591625.1 Candidatus Zixiibacteriota bacterium | reverse complement strand
CTGTTGATGCGTTCAACCCCCGAAGGTGCCCGCGACTATGTTGTACCGTCACGAGTCCAGCCGGGTAAATTTTACGCTCTGCCACAATCGCCTCAACTGTTGAAACAGATTCTGATGGTCTCAGGTTTTGATAAGTATTTTCAGTTGGCCCGTTGTCTTCGCGATGAAGACCTTCGTTCGGACCGTCAACCGGAACATACTCAAATAGATATTGAAATGTCATTCGCTACCCCCGAAGATGTTTACGACGTTGGTGAACGATTGATGAAGTCAGTTTTCAAAACTGTTCTCGATTTGGATATACCTATTCCATTCCCTCGTTATGATTTTGAGACTTGTATGAATCGTTGGGGTATAGATAAACCTGACCTTCGTTTTGGAATGGAAATTGTTGATCTGTCTGATATTGTCAAAGATTGCGAATTTAAAGTATTCGCTGACAATATAAAATCTGGTGGAGTTGTCAAAGGTATCAAGCTTGAGGGTGGTGCAAACTATTCTCGAAAGATGATCGACGAACTGACTGCTGTCGCCAAAGAGCATGGCGCAGGTGGATTGGCCTATGTCCTCAAAGCTGAAGCAGGGGATAAGTCACCGATTCTTAAATTCATTGGTGAAGACTGCAAAGATAAATTATGCGAAGCTGCTGGAGCAAAATCTGGTGATGCATTATTTATTGTATCAGACAAGAAATACAAAACCGAATATATTCTTGGCCAGCTGCGTTTGCATCTTGGACGTAAACATGAGCTGATTGACAAGAGTAAGTTTGCATTCTTGTGGGTGACTGATTTCCCAATGTTCGAAGTTGATGATACTGGTGCATTCCACGCAATGCATAATATAGTTTCGCATCCGATGGAAGAAGACTTGGAACTTATTGAAGCAGGTTTTAAAACAGATCTGCCAGCATCGGATATAAATCATCCCTGGCGCAAGGCCCGCGCGATGCAGTATGATATCGTAATTAACGGTATGGAAATCGGCTCCGGTGGACAACGTATCAACACCCGTCAGTTGCAGGAAAAGATTTTAGATATACTTGGAATAGATGCTGAGCGTGCCGATGCTCTTTTTGGGTTCCTGCTACGAGCGTTCGAATATGGTGCACCTCCTCACGCTGGAATGGCGATGGGTTTGGATCGTCTGGTGACGCTTATGATCGGATCAGATTCAATTCGTGATGTGATAGCATTCCCGAAAACAACAAATGCATCTTCGCTTATGGATGAATCACCGGCAGTTATTGATAAAGCGCAACTTGATGAACTGGGGTTACGTATAAAGGCCGGTGAGGGTGGAGATTAGCGATTGAATAATGATACTGAAAATATGAAGACTGTCCATTTTGATATAAGTGGAATTGACCAGCGTATTCTTTTTGGTCAGAACTCAACGATGCTAAGTTTGATCGAGAGCCAGTTCTCGGCCAAAATCGTAGCGCGTGGTGATGAAGTTCTGATTGAGGGGGATGGTGCCGAGATTGAACGGATTCAACGATTGTTTAGTGATCTCATTACTCGGGTCAAGCAGGGTGATGCGATAACCGAACAGTATGTGAATTATGCTATTTCGATGATACGTGAAAATGGTCTCGCTCCGGCGGGCGAAATTTCTACCGAAGCGTTGCTGATCAATTCTCTACGCAAAGTTATCAAACCGAAAACTGTCGGTCAGACTAATTATGTTGAAATGGTCGATAAGAATGATATTGTTTTTGCTATTGGACCAGCCGGTACCGGTAAGACATATCTTGCCGTTGCGATGGCTGTTGCCGACCTGAAAGCAAAACGGGTTAATCGCATAGTCTTTACTCGTCCGGCCGTTGAAGCAGGTGAGAATCTTGGATTCCTTCCGGGGGATATAAGAGCAAAAGTTGATCCGTACCTTCGTCCGATTTATGATGCACTGTATGATATGCTTCAACCGGACAAAATACGAAAACTGCTTGAAGTTGGAGTTATTGAAATTGCTCCGCTTGCATTTATGCGGGGACGTACATTGAATGAGGCGTTTGTTGTGCTCGATGAAGCTCAAAATACAACTTCGGCGCAAATGAAAATGTTCCTAACTCGTATCGGCGAAAGATCAAAAGCTGTCATTACGGGTGATATCACCCAGATTGATCTTGACAAAGGGAAGCCGTCGGGATTGATAACGGTTCAGTCAGTATTGAAAAATATAAAAGGAATTGAATTTGTCCGGTTGACCGAAAAAGATGTCGTACGCCACCATTTGGTACAAAAGATTATCAAGGCGTACGAAAGACATGAGAAAAATAAAACCAGATAGATTGGCGAAACGGATGTTCGCCCTATGTTTGCATTACTACTTAAATTAAAACGCCGTATTAAACGGATACTGAAAGTCCAGACGGAAAGCCGTCAGCAGTTGATCTCATCGACTCGATCACGAGTCGTAAAGATTGCGATGCTGGTTGTGCTTTCGGTTCTATTCGGACTGCTCTATCCCGGAGAAGTTCTCTACGACCCTCTCGATATGCCAAGAACCGGAGAGTTTGCGGGCGAAGATATTATTGCCCCCTTCCAAATTACGGTGCTTAAATCCGAACGTGAAGTGGCAGACGAAGAGGATATGGTTCGGTTCTCTATCCCGTATGTTCTTGATTATGATACAAATGTTGTTCAGGCTGCAATCAATTCACTTGATCTCTTTCTCGATATGGCTGCCTCCTGCCGAGAGACAAGCGCAGGAGATTCAACGTTATTATCTGAGTGTGCAGATACAGTCCTGACCCGTTTCCCTATGATGAGTCTGTCGGCGGTCCAGAGAATTTTAAGTTCAACAGAATCTCTGAGTGTTGTCAGACAGAGATTACATGATATCTTTGAGAGTGAAATTTATGCTGTGGGTGTATTGCAATCTGTAAACTCTGTACCGGAAAGACGAAATAAGTCTATCCTGATCAGACAGGGAGAACGAGAGAGCATCTATCAGCGCAGCCGCCTGATTGACAAGCCGGTGGCCGATGTCAGACTCTTAAGTGCGTTGAATCGTCTGGCATCATCAGATTCAATTGATGTTGAGTATCATTATCTGATAGGTCGAAATTTCATACAACCAAATTTGTGGGTCAATGAGAATGAATATAATCGTCGAATTTCAGAAGAATTGTTGGCTATTTCAAATGTTAAAGAGGTTGTAGAGGCTGGAGATATAATTATATCTGCCCGCCGGAAAGTTGATCAACGCCAGGAAATTATTCTAACTGAGATGGCCCGCATGCTTGCATCGCAGGCACAGATTCGCAATCCGTTGTCTGTCTTTCTGCCTGTACTTGCCCGAATAGTTATGGTCTTTGGAGCGTTTGGAGCATTGTATCTATTCCTGTTTTACTTCCGAAGTCAGATTTATTATTCAAATCCAAAATTGCTCGCTTTGTTTATGGCTTTTGCACTGCAGCTGTTTGCTATTTATCTGGTTGAACAACTTGGGTTCGATTCGATCTATGTTTATCCGGTTGCGATCCTGCCTGTTCTTGTTACAATTCTATTCGATGCCGAAGTAGGGATTTTAGCAACGATAATATTGGCCTTACTTTTGGGTATTATGCATCGTTTCAGTTTTTCAATCACGCTCCTTAGTGCGACAGTTGGAATGTTCGCATGTTTTTCCTCAAACAGTGTGCGCAAAAGATCAGATTCGTACCGGATCATGTTCTTTGTTGTTCTTTCCTATACCGCGCTAATTCTTATTGTAGAAAATCTAAAGCTGAGTCCAAATACGGAAGTCCTGACACAGGTTATATATGGCGCTGCCACAGGACTTGTCTCTGTCCTATTGACAATCGGCGTGATTCCTGTTTGGGAGTCACTCTTTGGAATTACAACCGATATTACCCTTCTTGAATTATCCGATTTGAATCATCCCTTGTTGAAACGTCTCGCTATAGAAGCGCCCGGAACTTATCATCATTCGATCATTGTTGGTAATTTAAGTGAAGCAGCCGCCAAGGCGATTGATGCCAACTCACTGCTTGCACGAGTGGGGGCATATTATCATGATATTGGAAAGATAGAAATACCTGAGTACTTTGTTGAGAACCAACTGAGCATCAAATCAAAACATGAGTCGCTGACTCCGTCTATGTCGGCGCTGATTCTATCGTCGCATGTTAAGAAGGGTCGTACCCTTGGTGAAGAAGCTGATATCCCGGATGACGTACTCAATTTTATTGAAGAACATCATGGCACGATGGTTATGTCTTACTTCTATAATAAAGCAATGGAGCAGGGGGCAGATAAAGCAAGCGAAGATAAGTTCCGTTATCCCGGCCCAAAACCACAAACTCGTGAGACCGGTATCGCTATGCTCTCCGATGCAGTTGAAGCGGCCAGTCGAACTCTTGACGAACCAAAACCAGCTCGTATTGATAATTTAATCCAGCGCATTATTAATGACAGGTTCCAATCGGGTGAACTTGAGGAATGTCCGTTGACTCTCAAAGATTTGGCCCGTATAAAAATGGCCTTTGTAAAAGTTCTAATTGCCGCTTTCCATCATCGGGTCAAGTACCCCGTCAGGGAAGAGGGGTAGTGCCGATGCAATTGGTTGTTACCAAAGATGTCAGCACAACGCTGCCAATTAGTAAAATACGCAGGTTATTTGAGCTTATATCAGAAGATGAAGCGGAGCCCGATGCGGTTGCTGTAGTTAATCTGGTTTTTGTATCACATCAAAAAATTAGAAAATTGAATCGAGACTTCCGCAGCATCGATAAAACCACCGATGTGCTTTCATTTAATGTTGATGAGCAGAACGACCCCGATGGAGTATTCGGAGAAATTTATATTTGCACAACGAGAGCAGCCACGCAGGCTCGTCAATATGACGGCACTCTTGCCGGAGAATATTTACGACTGTTCTGTCATGGGATATTGCATCTATTTGGATATGATCATAAGAAAACTGCCGATACTAATAGAATGCAAAGCAAAGAGAAAAAATATCTTAAACTAATTGGGCTGGAATTCTAATGGCTGTCGCCGCGAGTGCAATAATAGTACTAATATTGAGCTTCTTCAGTTCATACCTCGTGACACTCTATTCCCTTGCTGTATATATTGATCCCGAAGATGTCGAATCACTATTGTCAGGAACTTCTGAGCGACGCAGGAAAATGCTCAAACGTCTTGCCTCCGACCCGCGTGCATTTGTCCAAATTGCCAATATCTATAAATCACTAACGCTAATCTGTATTACTGTGGCATCACTTGAGTTGATTCATATGATCCCGATTTCGGAGTCTATCGGTCGTAGTGCAATAACCTTTGCCGGGCTGGTTGTCGTATGGCTTTTGTTTATAACTGTAGCTGATCTTTTACCCCGACGTACTACAAGAAGTGCAGTCAATGATAGCATGATTAGATATCTTGGATTTATTTCATTTTTGTACCTGGTGCTTTTTCCAATTATTTTTGTTTATCGTAAAATGCTCGCTCAGGCTCAAATCGAAGAGCCTGTCAGCGAAGAGGAAAAAGAGGAAATTGTGGAAAGAGCAATCGAGACTCTGGCCGAACAAGCCGGAATCGGTGAAGCGATTGTCGAAGAAGATGAGAAAGAGATGATCGGGCATATCTTTCTTTTGGACCAAACTATTGTAAAAGAGATAATGTCACCTCGGCCGGAAATTATTGGCATAGAGAAAGCAACCACATTTTCCGATATTCAACGAATTGTTCGCGACGATGGCCATTCACGTTTCCCTGTCTATGACGAGAAGATAGATCGTATTGCTGGAATCCTGTATGTAAAAGACCTTTTCAATAATATGCCCAAGCCGGGCGAAGAGTTTGTAATCACCAAATACCTTCGCAAACCGTTCTTTGTACCAGAATCAAAGATTATTGGTGATTTGCTTCGAGAATTCCGGGCAAGACAGTTTCATATTGCGATTGTGATTGATGAATATGGTGGTGTGTCAGGGCTTGTCACACTTGAGGATATTCTCGAAGAGATAGTTGGTGAGATTCAAGATGAGCATGATAGTGAAGATATAGAGTTTACCAAGCTGAGTGAATACTTGTATGAGGTTGATGCCAACTTGATGCTTGAGGAGCTCCAGCGAAATATCGATACAGACTTCGATCAGGGAGATTATGAGACTGTGGGAGGGCTGATATACGATCTGGTTGGGTCAGTTCCTGATGAAGGAGTCCGTGTGAACTGGCATACTGTTGAATTTCAGGTACTTAGCATAGAAGGCCAACGTATTAAGCGGGTCAAAGTTGCTCTATCACCATCAAAATCAGAAGACTCCGAATAAGTCACACCCTATTTTTCCTCGTTTTAAATAATATTGCTAAATAATCTTCTTTGTGTGTGAGCGCAGTTTTTGCGTTTTCCTAAAATAATGCTTGACAAGAGGATGGGACGGTGTTAGACTACAAGTGGCAAAATGTGCGCCGTAGTGTGTCAGGCCTCTATACGGTGTACCTCAATATATTTTCACTTTTTACATGCCTTGGGGCCTAGCAAGTTTTCATAATAGGAGATCAATCATGAAAGGTCGCACATTAACTGCTGTTTTAATGCTGTTTATGTTGGCCGTGATCTGCTTTGTATCCGTGCCTGTACAGTCTGGAGATCATCCCTGGGATCGTGATGATCCTGCTGATGACAAAGACACAGTCGTAGTTGACAATCCTGACACAGTAATTGTAGATGAAGACAATCCACCTGATTGGTGGCTCTTGTTGTATCAATCTTCGCTCTATATTATTACTGGGACGATTATCATCTAAAACGGATAATAAATTTATAAAGGGAACGAGTCTCTGTTCCCTTTGTTCTTGAGCAGACGGTAACATTAACGAGTGTAAACAAGACAAGGAATCGGTGTTTTCACCGGAAGAAACAAGAAGTTGCAAATGTCAAATCCCTCACATGACTTTGACTTTGATAGTAGGCTCTTGACGATAGAAGAGTTGTTCCGCCAGAGAAAGTTCTCTTTGGCTGGAAAAGAGCTAAGCGCTCTCGATGAACAGCTTTTCGATAATAGTCCTCATGAGTTAGGCCTATTCTTGTTGCTTCTTGCGGATGAACACTTCAACCGAGGGAATTACCGTCAATCTCTCGAAATGGGGCAGCGATCAGCTAAAATACTTGCTTCAATGCCTCTCAATCGCCGTTATGGCAAAGCCCTCTTGGTTTTATCCAAAACATATAGTTCGCTTGGTGATATGAAATTGGCCGAAATGCGTGCGTACGATGCACGAGGTTCATATCGAAGAGCGGTTGACATTCCAGGACAGGTTGATGCTCTCAACGAATTAGCCAGTATTACATTTATGCGTTCGGATTACGGACTATCGGCTGAGTTCTTGGATGAAGCAATTAAATTAGCCAAGGGTGATGATCGCAAGATTGCTCAGTTGACTGGTAATGCCGGGCGTGTTAAAACATTGTCTGGTAGTTGGGAAGAGGCCGAATCAGATTTAAAGGCTGTCATCGAATATGATCGAGCAAATCTCTCTGAGGTCTCTCTTGCCAGAAATCTTCTTTCTCTTGGTTATCTTCATGGTCTCAAGCGTGAGTTTGTGTTTGCTGAAGCATCTCTAAGGGAAGCATTAGAACTTATTGAGGCAAATTCTCTCAAGCGTGAGAAAATTATATATCTTGAATATTCAGGTGAAATTGCATTTGAGAAGGGTGATAGCTTCAAGGCAAAATCTATTCTTACAAATGCTTATCAAGATGGTAAAATGATGGCCCCTGATTCTGCGATGGTTGTTCAGTCGGGACGTCGTTTAGCCGAAGTTGAATTCTCGCTCGACAATACAGATGCGGCAATGAACTTTGGTCAGAAAGCACTTGAACTTGCCCTTGCAGTTGGTGAGAAGGCTGAAGTAGTGATGTCAAGGCGGATTATTGCAGAGATATTCGCATCAAAATCAGATTTTAGTGACGCCCTTGATCATATCAGAAAAGCTGTTGAACAGGCCAGAGCAATTGGTGACCCCCTTGTGCTGGCCAGGTCATTGCTGAGTATGACTGATATTTTGATGCTCGCTAATCATGATGAAATTGCCAAAATACGTACTACTATTGATGAAGCAACTCGGATTTTCAAGCGACTCAAGCTAAACTATTGGGTTGCTGAGGCAGAGTATCGGGCAGGCGTGTTCGCCTGTCAGCATGGTGACCTGTCGCGTGGTTTCAAAAAACTGAGTCGTTCTGAGCGGACTTTCCAAACACTTGGTGACTCCGGTAAGGTGAGACGTGTTAATCAGTTCTTAAGTTCGCTTGCTACTCAGGCGATTGCACTTTCGATCTCTGCCGAAAATAGTTACAAGCTGTTTGGCAATATGCTGAACCAGCCTGAAATGAGTGACGTTCGTGATGAAGGTATTGATGGTGTTATTCAGATCCTTCGTGACAAGAGTAGTGCTGATCGTGTGATTATTTATACGCCTGATTATGAAGATGCTCCCATTGTTTGTTCGGAACCAACAACGGCCTTGCATCAAAAGAGATTTATTGAGGCATTCACACAATTACTGGGACAGGAGATATCTTCTGCCAAGCCGACGCTAATGCTCGATTGTCGTCGTGACCCTTATATAAATGATCTTTTCCCCGAATCCCCTGAAATAGTTGCATCGGTAATTGTTGTTCCATTTACTATTACCGGCAGTTCGACCAGTTATATTTACTTAGATAAACTTTCAAATGACAATATGTTAAATCCTTTCTCGCAACTGGATCTTAATTTTGCGGTTGGATTTTCTGATATAATCGCATTTAAGTCGGCCGAATTACAGAAGATGAAACTTCAGGAAGATAACCGAAGGTTAAAAGAGCAGCTCTATAAAGATGCAGCCTTCCCGAATATCATAACTCGAAATGCACAGATGCTTGAAATTCTTGCGCAGGTACGTCGAGTGGTAGATGCGAATATCTCTATCAGTATCGAAGGGGATACCGGTTGTGGTAAAGATCTTTTAGCCCGAGCAATTCATTATAACTCTTTCAGACGGGACAAACGGTTTATATCTGTGAACTGTGCGGCACTCCCTGAAACATTGCTTGAGTCCGAACTATTTGGTTACAAACGCGGTGCTTTCACCGGCGCTGACCGCGACAAACCAGGTTTGTTTGAAGAAGCTGATGGCGGAACATTCTTCCTGGATGAAATTGCTGACATGCCTCTTTCTGTTCAGGCTAAAATTCTTCGTGTCCTTGAAGAAAAAGAAGTCGTGCGCCTTGGGGAGTCTGTCCCGAAGAAAGTTGATGTGCGAATTTTGTCCGCAACTAACAAAGATTTGAAAGAAATGATGGCAGCAGGGCTTTTCCGGTCTGATCTTTATTATCGTTTGTCGGCTCTGACCTTCCGTCTCCCGGCAATCAAGGAACGACGAGAAGATATACCTCTTCTTATTGATAAGTTCTTAGAAGGTTCAAACAAGAAGATCGCACCGGTTGCAATGCAGGCGTTGATTGATTATGACTGGCCGGGCAATGTTCGTGAACTCGAAAATGAAATCAAAAAGATTATCCTGCTTTCGGGTGACGCTGTAGAGATATCTACAGATGTGCTTTCATCAAAGCTCGGAGTTGGAAGTGGTATGACAACTTTAATACCTGCTGCTGCTGATCAGATTCCATCGATGGATGATCTTACTTTCAGTGATGAATACTCGTTATATGATTACTTAGCTGCACATGAACGGAAGTTCATTATCAGAGCACTCAGGGAGCGCAATGGTGTGAAAAAGCATGCTGCGGCTGCTCTGAACATCCCGGAATCGACTTTACGTCTGAAGATTAAGCAGTACAGTATTGACATCTCCAGAATTGATTCGATAAATTAAATGCAAATACATTGATTTTCTGATTGCGTCCTGCCCGAGGACGCTTTTTTTATACTTATGATTAAGGCACATCT
>JAUVAR010000180.1 GCA_030591625.1 Candidatus Zixiibacteriota bacterium | reverse complement strand
TATAAAATTCGTGTCTGGCTGACTCAGACAGCATCCTCGATTTGTCCGTTTACATCTTCCGGCACGAATACAATGATGTACAAGGATCGGAATAAGAATAAAATTTACCGCACGATGTCACGACAGAATGATAGCATTGATGATGGGTGGATCAGTGATCTGACTCGCTTTGGCCATCAAGTTGTTCATTCGGAGGATCGTCTCACCAAGCCATTGATTAAGAAAGATGGCAAACAGGTTGAGGCTTCATGGGATGATGCGCTCGCTTTGATTGGTGAACGTCTTAACAAAATAAGTGGTAAGAGCGGTTGTGTCTGTATCGGTGGATTGATCGGGCCGACACTTGACAATGAATCTCTTTATAGTTTTTCGAAGTTACTAAGAGTTGGAATCGGTTCTAATAATATTGATTACAGAACCGAATACCGGATGCTTCCATCAGAATCTGAGGGGAAGCATTCGCAACTTGCAAGACAGCCATTTAGTATTACAGGATTAGATGATTCGGATTTAATCATTACGTTTGGTTCTGATTTATTGCGAGAGCATCCCAATGAATATTTGAGAGTGCGCAAAGCTAAGAATTTCAATAATTCCAAAATCTTTGTTATTAATCCTTATGGTGTGAAGTCGGGTGATGTTGCCGATCAGAATATTATTTATCATCCTGGAACTGAAGAAGCAACGCTTGCTGCGATCTGTTTGGTGGCGATTGAAAATGAATATGTGAGTAATGCAAATGCTGAGCAGGTGAAGAATGCATTTGGATTTAACTCTGCATCTGATGCGGCCAAAGTAGCTGGTTTGACTATTGATAGTTTGAAAGATATTGCCAAAGCGCTGATTGATACAAACAAAGTTAGCTTTATGGTTGGGGAGATTGTTGCTCGTTCTCGAGATCGAGAATCAATCTGTTCGGCAGTTTGCAATATTGTGAAATTGTTTGGTTTGAATACAAAAGGGCAGACTGCTTTATTAGCGGCGGCCTCAAATAGTATAGCAGCTCTTAGGCTCGGACTCGAACCACAACCGCCTGAATTTTTAAGAAAGAGCTTAGGTCAGATATGGGGATCGTATCCTGAATCTGATGCCTTGAATACAGATTCGATGATGATTCAGATTCGCAAGGAAGAGATTGACGGTTTGATCATTATGGGCACGAATCCGGCAGTATTATATCCTGATCGAGAATTTGCCCGTGAAGCGCTCGAACGTTTGGATTTTCTGATTGTGTGTGACTCGTTTGAAACAGAAACGACTGAGTTGGCCGATGTTGTTCTTCCGCTTGCCACCTGGACAGAGTATGCGGGTGATTATATAAATCTTGAAGGTCGCACTCAGCGGGCGCAGAAGGTTATTAACCCGATTGGAGAATCAAAGCCCGGTTATGAAATCAATGATTTGATTGCTGAAAAGCTTGAACGAAAGATATTTGATTCCTCCGAGCAACGGATTTCAGAATTAAGCAAAGTTTTAGATTCTGATAATTCTCCGTCCTGGCCAACTGATTATGTGAATGTTACTAAGTCAACCGATGAAGAGAATGATGGTTACTCGATACCGTTATTTATTGGCGATGATGCTCATCATTTTGGTTACATCTCTGAGAAGTCACATTCGTTGTCCAGTTTCTGCGGGAATGCATATTTAGAAATTTCACCGCAATTGGCGGCTGAGTATGAAATTGAAGAGGAAGACTCGATTAGAGTTGAGTCACCGGTTGGAAAGATTGTTGTTCCTGCAAGGATATCCAAACATATTAAAAGTAATGTATTGTTTATTCCCCGTAATTTTACATCAACGCCGGTTACTTCTTTGTTGATGCGGAAACGTCGGGTTGACATGGTTAAAATAAGTAAGGTAGCGAAGTAAGATCATGCTTGAGATGATAATAGTATCCTCGGTTCAGGTTATGATGGTCGTTGGGGCCACACTGTTTTGCTGTGCCTATTCGACATGGTTAGAGCGCAAAGTGCTGGGACGTTTGCAGCATCGCCTGGGACCGACATACGCAGGTCCGTATGGGCTATTGCAGCCGATGGCTGATGGTCTGAAGTTTATGTTCAAAGAAGATATTGTTCCGGACAATGTTGAACGAACAACATATTTCCTGGCACCGATAGTTTCATTTGTACCGGCTTTGCTTTCATTCGCAGTCATTCCGTTTTCGCCTGGCTTTGAATTATTCGGGTATAAATTTACCGGTGTTATCTCTGATATCAATATCGGTATCCTTTGGATCTTTGCTGTAACATCGTTGGGTGTCTATGGTATTATTCTGGCCGGTTGGTCATCGGGTTCAAAATATTCTCTACTTGGTGGTATCAGGGCATCGGCACAGATGATTTCGTATGAGTTGGGTTATGGATTGTCAATTATTGGTGTAATCCTTATTGCCAATACACTTTCAATGACTGAGCTGGTTGCGAAGCAGGCGAGTGATTCAATATTGTTTTTTGAAAACTGGTACATTCTTCAACAACCACTAGGATTTTTGTTGTACATAGTTTGTGCTGTGGCGGAAACGAATCGCGCTCCCTTTGATCTTCCTGAGGCTGAGTCAGAATTGGTTTCTGGATATATGACCGAGTATTCGTCGATGCGTTTTTCGACCTTTTTTGTTGGTGAGTATGCTAATATGCTGGCGGTTTCTTGTGTTGGTGCAACTCTGTTCCTCGGCGGATGGGGTGGCCCGGCTTTCTTGTCGTTTGTACCGCCGGTGATTTGGTTCGTTTTGAAAGTATTTTTGTTCATGTTCTTTTATATATGGCTTCGGGCAACATTCCCTCGTTTACGCTACGATCAACTTATGCGTTTCGGATGGCTTGTACTGTTCCCGTTGGCATTGGCAAATACAATGATAACAGGATTGATCGTATTGTGGTAAGGTTCATCAAATGAGAGATATAATAAGATCAATACGAAATGTCTTTTTCAGTATGCCGAGTGGCATGGCTGTGACGTTCAAGCACCTGTTTAAGAAACCTGTGACGCTTGACTATCCAGCTAAGAAAAATGAAATGTCCCCTCGTTATCGGGGTTTGCATTATCTCGAGAGATACGATGATGGCACCGAACGTTGTGTCTGTTGTGGCCTTTGTGCTTCTGCCTGTCCGGCCGATGCAATTTATATGGAGCCACAGGAAAATGAAAAAGGTGAACGAAGTGCCAAAGTATATGAGATAAATATGATTCGTTGTATTTTCTGTGGGTTCTGCGAAGAAGCGTGTCCCGAAGAAGCGATTATTCTGGGACGGGAATATGAATTCTCGGAATACGACAGAGACTCGTTCATATATGACAAAGAAAAACTATTAGTCGATCATCCGCGCAAGGAGAATCGATTTAAGAGAATACTTAGACGTATTCGCAGAGTTTATGGAGTTCCGGAGGCAAATCAATGAGCGCAGAACTGGTAGTATTTTTCATATCTGCAGTTGTTGCGGTATGTGGTGCGCTGATGATGATAGTTCAGCGTAATCCGGTTGCATCGGTGCTGTATTTGATACTTTCGCTGGTTGCGCAGGCTGTTTGTTATATCCAGCTGGGAGGATTGTTCTTAGGCGCAATTTTAGTGATAGTATATGCTGGTGCCATTATGGTTCTTTTCCTTTTTGTTATTATGCTTTTGAATTTACGCGGGGGAGAAGAGCTGGGCAAACCAATGAATGCGATCAGTCTATTCACGAAATTCACTATTCCGACCCTTATGCTTGTTGAACTTCTTTTTGTAATTAAGGAATCATTTGCAAGTATGACTGGTTCGAACGGAGCTGATGCATTATCGGATGGCTTTGGAAGTGTTGCAGAGGTTGCCAAACTAATGTTTACTCGATATCTGTATCCGTTTGAACTAACCGGCGTTTTGTTATTGATTGCAATTGTTGGGGCTGTTGTGCTGGCCAAGAGTGAAGATTCGCAACCGACTGCTGAGGGAGAGAATTAAATGGTACCAATTCCTGCATATCTTGTCTTAGCGATGATCCTGTTTGGTATTGGTGCGGTTGGTGTGTTGATATCAAGAAATATGATCGTGATGGTTATGTCTATTGAATTGATGCTTAATGCTGCAAATCTTGCTTTGATAGCTTTTTCGAGAGCTTTAAATATAATGGATGGACATGTGTTTGTCTTTCTGGTTTTGACTGTTGCGGCTGCTGAAGCAGCTGTGGGACTTGCAATGATAGTGACTCTGTATAAGAATAGAGATACAATTAATATTGACCGCTTTGACAGGATGAAATGGTAGGGGATTGTGGCTGATTATTTATATTTAATTCCGCTCTTTCCATTAATTGGTTTTCTGATCAACGGCCTGTTGCTGGGACGACTACCTCGGCCGGTAGTATCAACTATTGCCTGTGGCTCAATCGGACTGTCACTTATTGTATCAATACTTGCGTTCTTTGATCTTAAATCAATGGATGCATCATCTCGTGTGATTGAACAGGTTCTGTTTACATGGATACCGTCGGGTGCTTTCCATGTTGATATCGCTTTCCTTTTGGACCCTCTGTCGGCGATTATGATTTTAGTTGTGACCGGGGTTGGTTTCTTGATTCATGTTTATTCAACCGGCTATATGCACCACGATAAAGCATTCGGTCGGTACTTCGCATATCTTAATCTGTTTACATTCTCGATGCTTACTTTAGTCCTCGCCAATAATTTCTTATTGATGTTTGTTGGTTGGGAAGGTGTCGGGCTTTGTTCATATTTGTTGATTGGGTTCTGGTTCCACAAAAAGTCTGCCTCGGATGCGGGCAAGAAAGCATTTATTGTCAATCGTATCGGTGACTTTGGATTCCTTCTCGGGATGTTCATAATATTCTGGCAGGTAGGATCACTTGATTTTAGTGTTGTGATGGCCGAAGCGCCGGGAATCTTTATTGCTGGTGGTGGATTGATAACTGCTGCCTGTCTCTTGTTATTTATTGGTGCGATTGGTAAGTCGGCACAGATTCCACTGTTTGTATGGTTGCCTGATGCGATGGAAGGACCTACTCCGGTGTCGGCACTTATTCATGCCGCAACAATGGTGACAGCCGGAGTTTATATGATAGCTCGTTCATCGGTGTTGTTTATGATGGCACCTGACGCTTTGATGGTTGTTGCTATTATTGGTGCTCTTACTGCATTGTTTGCTGCAACTATCGGGCTGGCACAAAATGATATTAAGAGAGTGCTCGCCTATTCGACGGTCAGTCAGCTTGGATATATGTTCTTAGCTTGCGGTGTGGCGGCGTTTGGTGCCGGAATATTTCATCTGATGACACACGCGTTCTTTAAGGCGTTGTTGTTCTTAGGTGCTGGATCGGTGATTCATGCTATGTCTGATGAACAGGATATGCGCAAGATGGGTGGGCTTAGAAAATATTTGCCAATTACGTTTAAGACGATGTTCGTTGCGACGCTGGCCATTGCCGGGATACCCGGGTTGTCTGGTTTCTTTTCGAAAGATGAAATACTTTGGAAAGCTTATTCATCTGATTACGGACATCCGATTCTATGGGCAGTTGGTGTTGTTACTGCCGGGTTGACTGCATTTTATATGTTCAGATTGATCTTCCTGACATTTTATGGCAAGGAACGGATGGATGATGCGACTCGTAAGAAAATCCATGAGTCTCCCAAGTCTATGACTGTGCCATTGATGGTGCTTGGAGTTCTTTCTGTTATCGGTGGATATATAGGAATGCCACATATCTTTGGAGCAACAAATTACCTTGAAGAATGGCTCGCTCCGGTTCTTGCGGGACCGCATCAGGCTGCGGCAACTCATGCCCTAAGTTCTGGACCTGGTTCTGCTTCGATGGAGTGGATGCTGATGGGATTTTCGGTCGGATTGGTCCTCGTGTCGATCTACCTGGCATATTATTTATATAATAAGAATTTTAATGCGACAACCAAGTTGCGTGAGAAACTCAGTGGCGTTCACAAGTTACTTTTGAATAAATATTGGGTCGATGAGGCATACGGTGCTATGATTATC
>JAUVAR010000297.1 GCA_030591625.1 Candidatus Zixiibacteriota bacterium | reverse complement strand
CGGGTTTAATATTCTTAATATTGTTATGGCTTAGTGAAATGATAGTGTCACCGCACCTGTTTTGTCGCAGGCTTTGTCCGGGTGGTGCATTATTTTCAATTATCGGACATCTTCGTTTCTGGAGAGTGAAGAGGTCGGTTGCAAAATGTGATTCATGTGGCGTTTGCAATCCGGTATGTCCGTATGATCTGAGTCCGGCAACGGGTAATTTACCCGGAGAATGCGATAATTGTGGCCTCTGTATTGATGCTTGTACCGGAAACAATCGTGATGCCCTAAGTTATGTCTTTAATACGGGTAAGGATAAAGCATGAAGGATTGTCTTTTGAAAATAAATTTATTGAAGTGCTGCCTGTTGGCTATGGTTACTGTGTTGATATTTTCGTCTGTAGCCCAAGCGCATCATATCCGAGGCATTCCGCATTATAGCTACAAGAATAATTATCCTGAAACGCCGGTGTATGAGATTGCCGAACAGGATGGACGCTGGACTATTACGTTTACATACTATGCTATTCCCGGTCAAAAGGCTCTTGATCTGGCGATATATATACGGGACACGATCACAGATTCTGTGTTTTATGCACCTGTGAATTTCCTTGTCTTTGGAACCCGTGAAGACCCGGACCATTCGCATCCATTTACGGCCTATCGAAATCCGACAAATATTTATAAAGTCGGCTGGGTATATGAAGATGAGGGAGACTATCTCGTTCGCATCAGTTTTGATGACGGCAAAACTCAGCATAATGTGCTTTTTGAATTGTCAGTTGGTGACAATAATCCGCTTTGGATGGTTTTGATTATATCCGTTTCAATAATACTGATTTTCGCGATAGTGGTAGGGGTGATTAGAAAACGACAGATTAAAACTGGAAGGGTAACCTGATGGATCCGGCCAGTTGTTGTGAAGTTGTAGATGGTATTCATCTCATGGCCGGACTGCCGGACTGGATGTTTTTCTCAGGCATCGGATTGATTCTAACACTATCGTTTGGCTTTTATTTCCTGAAGTCAAAACCTGCTGCAACATTTAGATATGATCTTACAAGATTCACTTTTATAAAGTGGCTGGTTACAAGACGTTGGTTCCAATTTGCGTTGCAACTGCCGGTACTCATAATATTCTTAATTATTCTTTACGCCGGGTTCTTTGGTAATTCGAGAATCAATATTGCACCTGCTCTGACCTGGACAATTTGGTGGGGTGGATTGATATTTGCAATATTATTATTCGGCAAAATCTGGTGTACATTATGTCCGTGGGATATGGTGGCGTCGGTTTTGAGCAGGTTGAAATTCTGGAACGTTGGTATTGTTAACAGTTCACTAAATTTAAAGTGGCCGAAAAAAGCTCGTAACATCACTCTCGCTATTGGGCTTTTTATTGCACTCACCTGGCTGGAGCTTGGATACAAAGTAACAGCCAGTCCATTTGCTACTGCTGTGTTGGGATTGGCGATGCTCTTGATGGTAGTATTACCTGTTTTTCTGTTTGAGAAAAAATCATTCTGTCGCTATGGTTGTTTGATTGGTCGTATCTCCGGAATCTATGCTAATATTTCTCCGTTTGAAGTTCGTGCAAAAGATAGAAACGTCTGTTTGAGTTGTACCAGTAAGGATTGCTATAACGGTAATGAGAATGGCTACGCCTGTCCAACCGGCTTGAATCTGACCGGACTGAATCAAAATACTTATTGCACACTATGTACAGAATGTTTTAAGAGTTGTCCGTCTGATAATGTTGCTCTCAACGTGCGACCTTTAGGTGCTGATATTATTGATTATCCCAAACCTCGAATGGATGAAGCGATTCTTGCCGTTATCTTATTATCGCTGACAGCCTTTCATGGTTTGACGATGACACCTATGTGGGAAGACTTAGCTGGTGGTGGTGACTCAATTATAGCTCGTATGAATGAGTTCTTTGGTTTGGGTCCACTCTTTTCGTTCAGCATAGGGATGACGGCTATACTTTTGATTCCATACTTGTTGTATCATGCTATGTGCTGGTTGTCATCACGACTATCAGGTGGTGCTGTTTCGACTCGGGAAGTGTTTATTAGGTTTGCATACAGCTTGGTTCCAATTGCGCTCTTTTATCATCTGGCACATAACGGTATGCACGTAGCAATGGAGGCGCAGAATGTGGTGCCATTGTTGTCTGATCCCTTTGGTTATGGCTGGAACTTGTTTGGTACGATGGGGGTGAGTTATCCGATGTTAATGGGTGACCAGTCAGTATGGCTTCTGCAAGTAGCGACTGTAGTTTTTGGTCATGTCCTGGGAATACGAATAGCTGCCAGAGCAGGCGAGAAGATGTTTGGACATGGTAAGAAAGCATTAATTGCGCAAATACCATTATTGTTGGCGATGGTTATATTCTCGTTTGTTTCGATGTGGATCATGCATCTTGATATGAATATGCGCTCGTCAATGATGTAATTATTTCAGGAATTACATAGTTAATTGTTTAAATTTAAAAACAAAATCGGGGTGAGTCGATTCGAGACTAACTTACTCTCTTGACTTTTAATAAATTGAAACCATTTGTGCATAGATTGTACGAGTTCTGTTATCGTTCTGATGTGTATCTATTGACCTTCAGGGATTCATGTTTCTATAGTTGTCACTGAGCTATGCATGTGCATGGAATCATTACCAACTATATCCTGATAGTTTTAAAACGAGACCGAACATGTATTGAATGGTCGAATATAAAACGAGAAAGACTTGACAGGGTGGTCTTCCGTGACTATATATTAAAATACACAAGGTGATCCACTCCTTAAGTGTTTCAAGTTACCACATGGACTTTCATCTCGACTCTATTATCGTCATCCAGAACTGATCACCAACAAACATAGGCATGCCGCGAATAGTGATAAAAGAATTCTTTCATTCTAAGTAAGGGTTGAGATCTGTCTGGCTTGTATTTTTACACAGGACTGCAGGTCTCAGCGAGGGTTATTCTGAGTAGTTATAACTCTCATAATCAAAAAAATCTTCGGCAGAAGTGTGGTTGCGAGATACAGGCAGAATACTCTGAGTCCTTTAGACTACCGTCACCAATCGGTCCTTTTGCTATGAGGATTAGTATCCTGTTGTTGCAATTACACCAGTAAGAATTGAATTCTGGAATGGAGGTGTTTAATGAATCAATGACCAGCTTATTATGTAACGAGTTTGAATCAAATGTACGAAATTTGTTATTTAGTTGGAGGTCGAAAAATGTCAATTCGAATAAATCAGTCAAAGAAGATGTTCTTACTAATTCTGTGTGTCGGAATTATAATGATGGCACAACCTGCCGCTGCAAAATCGGTGTATCTTAGTGCTAATCACAACGCACAGACGTTTGATGCCTGGAACATAGGTTCAACCGGATTAGTATCTAAACAAGGTACGTACAGTTTACAGCATGCTGTCAATCCTGCTGGTGTCGCTATCGATGGGTTGACAGGTGTTGACCCAATAACATTGCAGCCTCTCCCACCCCTCCTGTTTGTTACCACT
>JAUVAR010000329.1 GCA_030591625.1 Candidatus Zixiibacteriota bacterium | reverse complement strand
ATACGTGTAATCATCGCTATTATCGGCTTCATCATGGCGCGGACAATATCGGCGAACGCTTCTTTATCGCCTGAACGCGCACGGTTTACTATCTCTTGGGGCAGTCTGTTCGGGGCTGCTTTCATATCATTAACTTCTGCTATTAAGACAGCCTAAACGACAAAAAGATTAAGCTAATTAGTAGATTAATTAACAGACCAAGAATAGCCATAACTATAAGAGTTATAATAATTTAGGGGATAATGTGAAGGGTGCTTGTGCCCTTGATACGACGTATCTCAACGTCCACGGTTACGACGGCTTGACTCGAGCACCTTGGAATAATGATTGAGATTTTCCAAAACCTTACCAGTACCACGAGCTACGCAGGTCAATGGATCTTCGGCAACATGTACCGGAAGATTTGTCTCCTGGCGCAGGCGTCTGTCGAGACCGCGAAGAAGTGCCCCTCCACCAGTCAGAACGATTCCACGTTCTAAAATATCTGAAGCGAGTTCGGGGGGAGTACGTTCTAAGGCCTGACGAACCGCTTCGACAATCGAGTCGAGTGTTTCAGAGAGTGCTTCACGAACCTGCACCGATGAGATTTTCAAATTCTTCGGTACACCGGCCACAAGGTCACGTCCTTTGATTTCCATCGAGAGCTCTTTTTCCATTGGGAAAGCAGAGCCGATTTTGATTTTAATATCTTCGGCGGTAAGTTCACCAATGAGCAGATTATAGTTCTTCTTCAGGTAATTTATGATCGCTTCGTTTAGTTCGTCACCAGCCACTCTTATAGATGTATCATTTACAATTCCGTTAAGAGCGATAACGGCGATCTCCGATGTTCCACCCCCGATATCGATAATCATTATACCGGTAGGCTGGTCAACGGCGAGTCCGACGCCAATAGCTGCAGCCATCGGTTCGGTTAACAGATAGACTTCTCTCGCTCCTGCATTTTCAGCCGAGTCACGAACAGCACGTTTTTCAACTTCAGTAATTCCGGAGGGGACAGAGATTACAACCCGAGGTTTCATCAGATACTTGTGTTTGACCACCCTGCGAATAAAATCAGAAATAAGTCGTTCCGACATTTCGAAGTCGGCAATCACTCCATCTTTGAGAGGTCTGATAGCTTCGATACCGCCCGGTGTACGACCGGTCATTTCTTTAGCGGCTGAGCCAATCGCGAGAATTTTGCCTGAGCTTTTCTCGATTGCTACCACAGATGGTTCGTTTAATACGATACCTTGATTTCTTACATATACGAGTGTATTGGCAGTGCCAAGATCGATGCCTACGTCGTTCGAGAGAGAGTCAAAGAGTCCCAATGTAAATCCTTTTAGTCAAATCCTATACAGCGATCCGAGCTGTTCGGCCCGCACGTTCTTTATACTATATCGTGTGCGATCTGGATTAAGTTTAGCCCTAATAACCGTTTCGGGCAAGAAAAAACAGGCGTATGTGCATATATTCAGTATTCCACACGCCTGTTTGACTAATTTCTGTCAATTTGGCCTATATTTGCTGTTGAGCATCTACTACCGCAATAGCAGCCATATCAACAATCTCGTTCACATCTAAGGTTCGATGGAGCACATGGACTGGTTTGGAGAGACCCATCAGGATCGGTCCAATAGCGGTCAGTCCACCAAGTCTGAGTGCAAGTTTGTAGGCGATATTACCTGAATTGAGGTCCGGGAAGATAAACACGTTAGCTTCCTCTTTCAGTTTCGAGAAGGGGTAATGCTTTTTCATGTAATCCGGCATCAAAGCAGTATCGAGCTGCATTTCACCTTCTACAACCAATTCAGGAGCTTTCTTTTTCACAATTTCAGTAGCTTTGGCCACTTTGATTGATTCCGCATGAACCGCAGATCCAAAATTAGAATAAGAGAGCATTGCAATCTTTGGCTCAATATTAAAGCGCTTGGCAACTTTAGCAGAACAGATCGCTATTTCGGCAAGTTCTTCGGCGGTAGGGTTAACATTCACAGTTGTGTCGGCGAACATATAAATCTTATCCCGCTGGACCATTGCGAACATACCCGAAACTCGCGACATCCCTTCCTGGAGATCTATTATCTCAAGCGCAGGTCTGATTGTTTGAGGATAGTCGGAAGTTACACCTGAGAGAACGGCATCGCAGTCACCTTCTTCAAGCATCATAATTCCAAAATATGTACGATCCCGCATCTGCCAGGCAGCATTGTTTTTGGTCATTCCCTTACGGCATCTCTTTTTGAAATACTTTTCTGCATACTCGTAACGTGTTGACGATTCGACAGGATCAATAACCTTGATGCCGTTCAATTCGATTTCATGCTCTGCGGCAACTTTGCGCACAACTTCTTCATTGCCGAGAACAATAGGTTCACCGATGCCATCATCTTTGATAATTTGTGCAGCTCTTAAAATACGAGATGAGTTTCCTTCGGGGAGCACGATACGTTTTGGTCGCTCTTTTGCTTTGTCGGTGATGACATTCATAAAGACTCTGCCCCGTCCGACTCTGTTTTCGAGTTCACGTTTGTACTGTTCAATATCGATTTTTTTACCGGCCACACCGCTATCCATAGCAGCCTGAGCAACGGCGGATGATTCCCAAACAAGAATTCTTGGATCAAATGGTTTAGGAATTATATAGTCGCGACCAAATTTGAAATGGTCTCCACCGTACGCTTGAGCCACGAGTTCGGGTACATCCTGCTTGGCGAGGTCGGCTAATGATCTTACTGCTGCCAGTTTCATTTCTTCGTTGATAGCGGTAGAAGCAGTATCTAAAGCACCGCGGAAGATAAACGGAAATCCAAGAACGTTGTTTACTTGATTTGGGAAATCGGAACGACCGGTCGCCATGATAACATCGGAACGAACCGAGATAGCGTCCGGGTACATAATTTCCGGATCAGGATT
>JAUVAR010000295.1 GCA_030591625.1 Candidatus Zixiibacteriota bacterium | reverse complement strand
TTGGCAAAATAGGCGCCACGTTTGTGGGCACGGTAGGCCGCGGTCACGTTGCAACCCATCGCGTTGGTGCTAAGATCGAAAACTCGACCGTAGCCACCTGATGCAATTACAACTGCATCGGCTGCATACGATTCAATCTTGCCGGTGATCATGTCACGAACAACGATACCTTTGGCGTGTCCGTCGATCAAAACAAGATCAAGCATCTCGGTGCGGTTGTGCATTTCAACTTTGCCCAAACCGATCTGACGGCTCAACGCAGAGTAAGCACCGAGCAACAATTGTTGGCCGGTCTGACCGCGAGCGTAGAATGTTCTTGAAACTTGTGCTCCACCGAACGAACGATTGGCGAGCGTGCCACCATATTCGCGGGCGAATGGAACACCCTGCGCAACACACTGATCGATAATTTCGGTTGATACCTGGGCCAGACGATAGGTGTTTGCTTCGCGGGATCTGAAATCTCCGCCTTTGATCGTGTCGTAAAAGAGACGATAGACCGAGTCACCGTCGTTCTGATAGTTTTTGGCGGCGTTGATTCCACCCTGAGCGGCAATTGAATGGGCGCGTCGAGGGGAGTCCGGGTAGCAGAAACATTTTACGTTATAACCAAGCACGGCCATCGACGCTGCTGCTGATCCACCTGCGAGGCCTGAGCCGACTACGATTACGGAATATTTTCTTTTGTTTGCCGGGTTGACCAGTTTCATGTCGAAACGGTGTTTATCCCATTTTTGTGCGAGTGGTCCTGAGGGTACTTTTGATTCGAGTTTCATATTAGTTTACCCCCGCCGGTAGTCTTAAAAATCCTGCAACAACAGCCAGTGGGATCGATGTGAACCCAAAGAAAATACAAATTGCAACGAGATTTGCTAACAGCTTTAGTTTTGGTTGATAACGTGGTGAACTCCAACCGAGCGACTGGAACATCGATTCGAGACCATGCGACAGATGGAATGCTATAAGCATCATCGACACGAGATAGACTAACAAGATCAACGGATCCTGGAATCCTTTGATAATCATCGAGTAGGCATCAAAGCGTCCGGCTGAATCGACTAAGTGCTGATAGGCCGGGTTTGTTATTCTTGCTGTAAAATGCAAGATATGGTAAGTGAAGAACGCAAAGACTGTAATACCTGTCCAAATCATCGTTCGTGAAGAAAGCGTTGCTTTGACCGTATTCTTGTACTTATAGTTTTCGGGGCGCGAACTCCAGTTCTCGGCTTTCAATTGAATACCGAGCCAGATATGTGCTCCAAAAATGAAGATAAGTCCGATACGGACTACCCATAAAATCCCTCCCAGATCATGTAACGCCTGGGCGTACATATTAATCTGGTCCTGTCCAATAAATATCTGCAGATTCCCTGCCATATGTCCGATTACGTAACCAAACGATAAGAAGCCTGTGATAGCCATCAGGATTTTCTTGCCGATTGAACGGGATGCAATTTGAGACGGAATACCGGAAGGAATGCTGGTGGAAACGATAGAACTCATTAACAAATCCTTTACTATATATAAGATTGGGAAAATAATCTCAAAGTCGGGTTCAGTCAAACGAAAAGATCGTCTTAAGACAAGCTTTCTTGATATCAGACATTGTTGGTACAATGTGAGTTAGCACAGTTGCAGATTACGGGCTATAATTGGGATTTAAACGGTTCATTAACTATACATTAGGACTTTTGGTATAAATCGGTGTATAATCAAGGAATTGACAAGGCACTGGTAATATGATATGTTAATTGATCTATTCAAAAACAGATTATAAGATGCGCAAAATAACAGGACAATTGGAGAAGAGTATGTTCCGAAACTTTATTGTAACGATAGCGTTGATTTTGGTTCTCGCATGGGCGGGAATTGGCAATGCTTCTACATTCACCCTGAAGCTCTCCGGAGCCGGGGCTATTAATGATTCTACTATCAAAGCTGGTGAGAAAGTAAGCATCGATGTTTACGCCACTAATGATAAAGTCCGTACCGGACTCACAGCAGGATTTAAATTTATCTCAACAGATATTAAAAAGATTATCCATGTCGCTGACAGTGTTGGCGGTTTGAATGAGACAGGTAATGTTAAAGGTCATAATGGTTGGCAGGATAAATCGATTTTTGATTTTACTGGACTCAAAGTGCCGGAAGCTGACTGGGATGGCAACCTTCCAGATATTATCGGATTTGGTGGAGCTGCACTTAAGAAGGGTTGGCAGCTACAAGAGGAAGAGCTTAAGATGATCTCGATTGAAATCATCGTACCAACTACTGGAACCATCGTAGTTGATAGTTCATTCTGGCCACCGGCTGGATATTGGAAATTTGGAAACGGCGACAAGCCTGTATGGGACGGACCGTACAAATTTAAAGTTGTAAAATAAAATAAATAATATTGGCCCGCTATTATGGCGGGCCATTTTTATATGAAAATTATATTCTTAACTCTATTCTCCGTTCTATCCCTGGCATCAATGTGCTTTGCCCACATAGATCACCAAATTGATTTGGATAGCCTTATTAGCCTTTCGAATCCTGTTGTTTCAACCCTTGAAGCTAACGAACAGGTAAAAGTCGAGATTGAAACGCTTACGGTTAGTGATGGTAAAGTTGCAGACACGATTGATGTCATCCTTGATGCTGAATCGTTCATCACGGCTGGATTCGATTTCAGAATTGGTATAGACAGTCGGTATATAGAAATTTTGGACATTATCAAGGGTGAAACACCCGATTCATGCAATTGGGAGTTTTTCAATGCCCGCAAAGTGGAATCAAATTCTGAATCTGCCCAACCACAATCTCTCTGGAAAATTACCGGACTGGCGAAAGTGTCCCCGGACATGTCAATGCCACTTTGTTTTTCGTTGAATCGAAAGTCATCACTGTTGCGAATTGTTGTTGGCTTATCAAGCTCAATCGGTGCGACTGTTCCACCTGATCATGATGCCGAAATATTCTTTCTTTGGGAATCATGCCGAGATAATATAATATCCGATCAGACCGGACAGTTGACACTTGTTTCAAAAACTGTACGTAATGGCCTTAATGTTAGTTCTGATGATCTAATTATTCCTTCGTCGCGGGCCGGTGCTGGGGATGAGTGTGTTGATAAAACTCGCAAGAATCATCCGATCCGCAAAGTTGATTTCCGCAATGGCGGAATACGGTTTGAGATGAAGGTCGAAAAGAAGTAGGGGTTAGTGGGTTCTATCATTCTATTGCAATCTAATTGTATGTTAAGTATTTAGTATGATCCTACAGCTCCAACCGCAAACCATCATAGGCGATATTTATATTCTTTAAGCCCGATGAATCTATTTTCTGTTTGAGTTCTCTGACTTCTGTATCATTTCCCAAATGGGTGATAATGTATTGTCTGACAGTTGTGTCTTTTGCATGTTCAATCACTGCATAGGGTGGGACGTGGGTTGATTCGACTATAGCATAATCAAGATCAACAAGTTGCGATTCAATATCATTGAAGTTACCAATATCAGCCGAATAGAAAAGTGATTTATTGCCAACGTCAATTCTGAACGAATTACACTCGCCACGATTTGGAAGATT
>JAUVAR010000031.1 GCA_030591625.1 Candidatus Zixiibacteriota bacterium | reverse complement strand
TTGCGTGGGTCATCCGGTTCGAAATCGCGTCGCAACAAAGCGGCAAAGCCACCTATACCAGCAAGAGGGTTGCGCACCTGATGAGCAATAGTTGCGGCCATTTCACCCATTGCAGCGAGAGTATTAAGACGGGCTATCTCAGTTTCCATTTTTTTTACTTTTGTAAGGTCATGAAAAACTTCAACGGCACCGCTCGGCTGTCCGATATCATTTTGCAAAAGGGCTGTAGAAACCGACATGTGAACTATACTATTATCTTTAAGTTCAACTTTCTTTTCGACCGATCTCATTTCATTCCCAGTTTCAACAGCACGCAGGGCATTTGAATCGACAGGCTCACCGGCTGGGATAATATCTCTGTAATGTTGGCCTGTCGGTTCTGATACTGGAATCCCAAGCATTTTAGATGCAGCCGGGTTGAAATGGGTTACTTTCCCATTTGAATTAACAGCAATAACTCCGGCATCTATAGATTTTAAGATAGAATCGAGGAAATCGTTGCCGGCAATACTTTGTGCAGTCATTTCCACAAGTTTACGGTTTGTATCTGCCAAGCGGTCATTTTGGGCAGAAAATTCCTCTTTCAACTCGACATACTGCCTTTGCAGGCTGTTTACGATCCGATTGAATGAGGCATACGACTCGGCAAATTTTTCTATAGATTCGCCAGAACCGATATCCATACCGAGAATGTTATCTTGTTGCTTGCTCATAAAATACCAACATTGTTGGATAGATTTTATCAGCAATGGGAAAATTTTTCAACAAAAAACTTATTTAGAAGTAAGAAACAATTTCAGAGGCAATTCGCTCAATAGGCTGAATATGATTTGCAAGGTCTGCTTCAATGACTGCTCGTGGCATTCCGTAAACAACGCAAGACTCTTCGTTTTGAGCTATCAGAACCCCGCCCTGACTACGAATAAGGCGTGCTCCATTGACACCATTGGTCCCCATTCCAGTCAGCATAACACCAAGAGTAGTGCGGCCATAAGCCTGCGCAACTGAATTGAGCAGAACATCAACACATGGTTTATATAATGTATCTGAAGGACTATCTGTAACTGCAACAATTCCGCTGGCTCCCGACCTTCTAACTGTCATATGACGACCACCCGGCGCAATATAAACACAACCCGGTTCAATTCTCTCACCACCTGAAGCTTCAATAACTGTAACTTGAGAAAGAGAGTTAAGTCTATCGGCTAATGATTTTGTGAAAGTTGGTGGCATATGCTGGGCAATTACTATTCCAACAGGCAGGTTCCTCGGAAGCTTTGGAATAACAGATTGAAGAGCTAAAGGACCTCCTGTTGACGAACCGATTGCTATTACACTAACAGGATGATTCCGCTTTCTTGTAGCTTTTACCTGAGTATAGTCAACAGCTGTAGCTCGGCGATGATCCTTTGCAATTACTCTCTTTCCAGTGACCCCTCTCAAACGGAAGCGTGACATCAGAATTGATTTTCTGCGAACAATATCTTTTATCTTAGCCAGTAATTCATCCCGAATCTTAACTATATCGAGAGATACATACGAACTTTGTTTTGGTATAAAATCGACTGCACCCATTTCGAGAGCATCAAGTGTTGCCTGGGCACCTTCAGTAGAAATAGATGAAATCATCATGACCGGGATTGGATTTTTGGACATGATTTCACGAAGGGCTGTCAGTCCATCCATCCGGGGCATCTCGATATCCATGGTAACCAGATCAGGTTTAAGCAGACGTGCTTTTTCGACTCCCTCATGTCCATCACGAGCGGTGCCTACGACCTCAATCTGTGGATCGGATTCGAGCATCATTGTCAATGCTTTCCGCATGAATGCAGAATCATCAACAACAAGGATGCGAACTTTTCCGGAATTACCGGGTTTCATTTCAGACTCTCCTATGCCAATTTTGTAGCAATGTTGAATAGACCAAGTAGGTCAACTATGAGTCTTATCCTGCCGTCGCCAAGGATAGTAGCACCCGAGATACCTTCAGTAGCACCAAGATATTTGCCAAGAGACTTGATCACGACCTCTTCTTGGCCGAGGAATCGATCAATATTTATTCCAAGCTTCTTGTCGGCAAGACCAACAATGACGATGTATGGCTTCTCAGTCAGGACAAAACCCTGAGAGCCCTCACGAAGAACCTCACCTAAATTGATGATAGGAATTATCTCGTCACGTAATCTCATAACAGGTTTTTGATTTACATAATAAACATTAGCCTGGGTTGTCTTAACTGTCTCATGAACAGAAGCGAGCGGAAGGATATATACATCATCATCCGACTGAACAAGTAACCCCTGCACTATCGCAAGTGTTAATGGTAATTTTATTGATGTAGTTGTTCCGACATCGACAGTCGAATCAAGCTCTATTATACCGTTAAGTTTTTCGATATTGGAACGGACAACATCCATGCCAACACCACGGCCAGAAACATCAGTCACAACCTTGGCCGTTGAGAATCCGGCACCAAAGATAAACCTGAATATTTCTTTTTTGGGCATTTTCTCAACGTCAACCTTAGAGACAAGACCACGTTCAACAGCTTTTGCTTTGATCCCCTCAACATCCAGTCCTTTGCCATCATCCCTAATTTGGATAACGATATTGGAGCCTTCCTGGAAGGCATCAAGATTAACGGTACCGCTGCGTGGTTTTCCTTTTGCTTCTCTCTCATCGGGTGTTTCTACACCATGATCACAAGAATTTCTAATTAAGTGAACAAGCGGGTCACCAATCTCTTCAATAACAGATTTGTCAAGTTCTGTACTTTCCCCATTTATAACCAGATCAATTTCTTTTCCCGACTCGCGAGAAAGGTCTCTGACTAATCGAGGGAATTTTGAAAATACTTTCCCAACAGGTTGCATGCGCATCTTCATAACGGCAAGCTGCAATTCAGTAGTAATATAACTTATTCCTGCGACTGAACGGTTGAGCCCTTCTGTTTGAGATTCACTGTTCATATGCGCATTTTCTTCAGTATATTTATTTACTGTTTGAACCAATGCGTTTCGACCCAAAACAAGTTCACCCATTAAATTCATCAAAGAATCAAGGCGATCAACATCTACCCTGATAGTTTGATCGGAGGATAAAGAGTTTTTCGGTTTTTTGGGTTTTGCTATAACCGATTTCGCATTATTTGAAACGTTACTTTCAGAAGTTGGCTGAGCCAATTTATTTGAGTCATCGGATGGAGAAACATCTTCTACTGAATCTTCTTTCGTATCGCCATCCTGGCTGGTAAGTGCTACAACGAGTCGATTGGAAATATCATCAAGATCAAGAGGTTCTGAGACACCTTCACGAACTTGATCGAGAAGGACCTTAAGGTTATCAACAGATTCCAAAAGAATATCCATTATATCAGCAGTTATATGCATTTCTGCTTTACGTAACCTATTTAAGATATCTTCCATCTTGTGAGTCAGTTCACTAACCTGATCCAAACCAAGAAAGCTTGAAGTACCTTTAATAGTATGTGCTGCTCTGAATATTTCGTTTAGAAGATCAAGATCCTTTGGGGTTGATTCCAATTTCACCAGATTGTTATCTAAAGATTCTATTAATTCATCTGCCTCAATAATGAAATCACCTATGATTTCCTTCATCTCATCCAGAATGTCAGATGCTGCTTCAGTATCGGCCGTCATTCCCCACGCCCTTCCTATTTACCATTATTATCAAATAACGAGTCGATATCATTTTGATTTGTTTTTTTCTCAAATAGATCAGCATGCGGATCGAAAGCTCTTACCTTGCCAGCTTTAGCTGTTCTTGCATTACTTTCTTTTTCATCCTCAGAATCTCCATCATTGGAATCGAAAACACCAATAATAGTATGAAGTTTATGTTCAATATCTTCAAGTAGAGAAGCTGCATGATTCATTTGCTGACTTGTAATATCCTGGAACTGGAGCGCATCCATAATAAGAAATGAATCATTCAGATTGGTTTGTGCTTTCTCAGCGATTATTCTGAGACATGACAATATTTTATCATTGTCACCTGATTCAAGACATGCTCTCGTCTGATCAATCTGTTCGAGAATTTCTTCTTCTCGAGCTGTGATTTGTTCAATCATATCGAGCATCTGATGAGCTGCCGCTTCAGTCTGTTCATTAATCTTATCAAGCTGATCAGTTGCTTGTGGAACTTTATTACGAGATTCCTCCAACGGATTCTGAAGGCGTTTAAAACTATTTACAAGTCCACCTATAGCAGTAGAAAGTTCAACTATTTCTTTTTGTATATTGCTTTGCAATGTATTTGTTCCTGGCATCTTTATTATCTCCTTGAGTGGCCTATGTTAGCTGGCCAGGACCTGTTCAATTTTTTCCTTGAGTGTATCGGGCGTGAAAGGCTTAACAATATAGTTGTTAACACCAGCCTTCATAGCCTCGACTATATCATCTTTCACCGAGCGAGTAGTAACCATCAGTACGGGCATATCTTTATACTCAGCCGTTGCTCTAAGTGTAGTAACGAACTGCAAACCATCCATCTCCGGCATGTTCCAGTCAGTAATAACGAAATTGAACTGATCAACTTTCAATTTGGCCAGCGCATCTTTTCCGTCGCTTGCTTCGGTTACATCGGAATAACCAGCTCGCTTTAATGTATTGATGATTATCCTACGCATGGTAGGACTGTCATCAACTGCGAGAATTTTGAGATCTGCCACGGTGCCTCCTTATATTCATCAACTTCTACTTTACAAAAATTTCTTTACTTCACTCAACAGTTTGTCGGACTTGAACGGTTTAATGAGGTATGAAGTAGCGCCTGCTTTCTTCCCTTTTTCGCGATCTTCTTCCGCTTGTTCCGAAGAGAGGATAATTATTGGCATGCTACTATACTTTTCGTTCTGTCTTATAGTTTCAATAAGACCGTAGCCATCAAGATTAGGCATATTGAGATCGGTGATAACGAGATCGATATCATCCTCAGTATTTGACATTTTCTCAATTGCATCCATACCATCACATGCCGTTAAAACGTTAAACCCTCGGTTCTTGAGCGAGAATGAAACAAATTTAACAACTGTCGGCGAGTCATCGACAACAAGTATTGTCTGGCTCATAACTTACACCTATATGTTTTAATAATTATCTTCACTTTTTCACCGTAATCGGTTTTATATTATTAAGAAGTTCCATCGCCCTCATGGCACCTGAAGATGCTGCCGAACTTAATCCATCAGATGTCTTCGTTGCTCCGCTTGATACTACTGCAGTAGCTTCCTTTTGATAAACCAGAGCATTTTTGAAATAAACGAGTTTAAATGCTTTTGAAATACCATGCAAAGTTTCTGAGTGACCAATGTAGAAATAACCGCCTGGTTTCAAGGCATTATAAAAACCACGAACAAGCGTTTTCTTTATTTCATCGGAGAAATAGATCATCACGTTGCGACAGAATATCGTATCCATACCAGTTGCCACAAACGGCTTGCGAGGATCATTCAAATTCATATGAGAAAACTTGACTAATGCTTTAACCTCAGGCTTTACTTTATACAGTTCGCCTGTTTTCGCGAAATACCTGTCAAGAATAGCTGGCGCAACGTTTCTCAAAGTTAGTCCGGTGTATTCACCCATTCTTGCTTTCTGCAAAACAGCATCAGAAATATCATTTGCAATTATTTCAATTGTCCAACCTGATTGACCTCTTGTTCTTTCGAGCATCATCATCGCAAGCGTATATGGTTCTTCACCTGTCGAACAACCTGCAGACCAGATTTTGAGATGTTTAGGTTTCTTGTTTTTTATTTTTGCTTCCATAAGAACAGGAAGAACTTCATCTGAGAATGATAGTAATTGAGGTTCATTCCTGTAAAAACTTGTTTCATTAGTTGTAATCAAAGTCATCAGAGTATTGAACTCTCTGAGAGAGACATCGTACTTTACGTGATAGAAATAGTCTCTAACAGATTTAATCTCAAGTTCTGCCATTCTCTTACCGAGACGATTTTTAACTAAGTACATCTTATTCTCGGCAAAGAATATCCCTGATTTTTCATGTATGTAATCGCGAATCATCTTGAATTCATCAAGAGTCATATCGAGATCATATTCTGCGCTACCAATCATAGCCGAGCACCCTTTTTCTTATTTCTTCCATAACCAATCATGGTTTTTCTACTTCACCAAGTTTTGCTTCGATAGTTTTATAAAGCTGATTAATGTTAAACGGCTTTACAATATAGTCTTCAACTTTTGCCCGTAACGCCAAAATAGCCGAATCAACAGAAGGGTAACCAGTCATAACTACAACCGGGATATCAGGAAATTCTTCCTTTACCCTGTTAGTCAATGTCAACCCATCCATCTGAGGCATTTTGATATCTGTCAGCACCAAATCGATTTTCTTATCATTAAGAATATCGAGTGCTTTTTCACCGTTATCAGCTACCGATATATTCCATCCCTGACCTGTAAAGAAATCGTATAAGAGGTCACGGATGAGCAGTTCATCATCTACTACAAGAATCGATGGTGTTTCCATTATCTGCCCCTTTCAATTGATGTAAGAGCCATCTCAGCTGCATCCACCAAATCTTTATTTCGTTCACTTGTAAGACGGTTCAAAGCCGGGACAGCCCGTCTTTCACCAAGCATTGCCATTGTTTTAACAACTGCTATCTTGATGATATCAGATTCATCTTCAAGATACGGCATGAGAAAATCAGTAAATTCTAATCTTCCTAATTCACCAATAGTTGTTATAGTATGATATCTTACCCAGACATCCGGGTCGTCAAGCAGCGGTCTTATTTCCTGCACAGAGTCGGCACCTTTTATAGTTATTACAGCAGTAACGGCAGCTTTTCTGACAGCAGAATTTTCGTCCGTCAATGCAAGTAAAATAGGTTCAACATCAGAAATATGAGACATACGTGATAGAGCCGAAATTGCTGATTTTCTTACACCAGCATCAGGATGATTGATAGCAGCGACCAATGGTTTAACAGTAGCATCTTCACCCATCCAGCCTAAAGCTGTCACTGCCAATCGTTGTCGTTCTGTGGTTTGGTTATTCAAATCATCCGTGAATTTATTGATCACAGATTCGCCACCAATCACCAGAAGTGCTCCGACCGCAGCTTCTCTAACATCGGAATAATTATCATCCAATCCGGGGAATATATCCTTTAAGTCTGATTCCCCGCCAAGCCATCCAAGAGCACCATATGCCGCTGCCCGAACATGACCATTGGAATCTTTTGTCATCTCTTTTAGTCTCGGAACTGATTTCAGATCACCAGAAATTCCAAGCAAGTGAGCTACACGTTGTCTGATTTCGGGGTCTGGATCATTTGCATAAGCCGAGATGTCTTCTGCAATATCATCATCAACAATATATTTCAGAAGATCCAATAGTTTCAATCTGGTTGGTTTAGTTGCATCACCCATTTTTTTGACAATCATCTTGCCGGCGGCATGACCAACTTCACCAAGAATTTCCTGGATTCGTCTGAGTCGATCTTCACTAACATGATCAATAACATCAAGAAGTCCCTGAATAACATCAGAACCGAACCAATGTGAAAGTCGATCAAGAGTGAAGTCTGTTATTTCATCATTATGACTTTTAATGCCATCAAACAGGAAGCCGGTGAATTTTTCAAGTGGTAGATCCGGATCAATTCTTCCTTCATTCTTATTATAAATAGTGATGATAGCACCCATCGCAGATTCAGCTAAAGATGTATCCTCGATATCAAGGAATTTCTTAAGTTCGGTCACCGAATCAATGCATCCAATTTGACCGATAGCTTCCAGCGATACAAACAGAATCATCGGATCATCTGACCCGAGCAATTCATAAAGTTTATCAAGTGATTTTGGATCACCTATCTTACCAAGCGCCTCAATAGTTTGAAGCTTGGCATCTTCAACTTTATCACATACAGCGATCAAATGAGGAACAGCTTCAACAGAACCAATCTCACCAAGCGCTTCTGCAGCTGAGCAGACGACATTTGGATTTTCATCCCATAATCTTTGGCAGAGCGGTTCAATTGCTCTTTCATCTTTAATCATTCCTACAACATCGACAAGAAACTTGCGGACATCATGATCATCACATGTAATATTTTCTAAAATTGCCGGTACTGCGTCGCGTCCGATTTTTACAAGAATTTCTGAAGCGAGATTTCGTGTTCCGATATCTTCGTTGGCAAGAAAACGGACCAATAATTGAGTAGTTGTTTCACCACTCATTTTGACCAGATATTCTGCAGCCAATTCCCTGATGCCAAGATCACCATCCTCCAGAGCCATTATTAGCCCGGCGACAGCTTCATCTGCCTGGTAGGTACCAAGCTCCTTGACAGCTTCTTCTCGCTGGTAAAAATCAGGCGATTGAAGTTCACACAACAATTCGCCAATTCGTTCTACAACTTCCTGCATCTTGCGAACCCCTTTACTATACCTTTTAAGGTCTTAGTTGCTTGATATAGCCTGGAAAGAGGATATTGCTTCCTGTTCTGTCGGGAACACTTCAAAAATATGAGAAAGCTGGGTAATTTCGAAAATTTCTTCGACGTAATTAGCCAAATTAGACAGAGTAAATCTTCCCTTGAGCAATCTTACTTCCTTCATAATCGAAACTAGCGAACCAAGTCCAGAACTGTTAATAAATTCAACTTCTGACATATTCAGATGAATCTGAGTATTATCATTTTCAAAAATCTTCTTAACTTCTTCTTTCAAACGAGAACCGCTTGCAAGATCAAGTCTTCCCTTAAGGTCAAGCACCATTACTGTGCCAGCTTCGCGTACAGTGATTTCCATCATTTCCTCCTAAATATCATCAACTATTAATTTCCATTGCTTCTTCTCTATCAATAGTGATAGAGACAATAAAGTGACCTAAGTCATTTTCCCAAAAACGGACATCAGAACTGTAGTGGTAAATCAGGTTGATCCCACGCCCATTTTCAGCCATTGGTTCAGGGGTTTTTCTCTTTTGTACCTTAATAAGGCCTCCAGTCCCCTCATCAATAATGTCGGCAAATATTTGATTTTTATTCACCTGCATCTGTATTTTTATAGATTTGCCTGCATCTTTACAATTTCCGTGCAGATATGCGTTTGTAAAGGCCTCTGAAACTACAATCCTGAGTTTACCGGCTGTTTTCTCAAGAATTCGATTCTTGACAATAATTTCGTCCAAGTCGTCAAGCATCTGCTCTTCCGAATCAGGAATTGAACGATATTTCAGGTTATATTCAGACATCTTAATCAACCTTAACCTGCAAAATCGTGAAATCATCATGAGATTCTTCGGCTGAACCTACATTATAACGGTCAACCCATTCTTTTACTTTCAGGCAAAAGTCTTTTGGAGAAAGCCCTATCTCTACGCTAAAGACCTGCTCTACCCGTTCGCGCCCAAATAGATGCCCTTCGGCATCTTCAGCTTCTGTCAATCCATCCGTAAACAAAAAGAGCCTATCACCGGATGCTAATTTACGGCGACCAAGTTTGAATGGAATTCTTGGGAACTGACCTACAATTGGTCCACCGTCAGGCAATTCATAAATTTTGTGATCTGCATTACACCAGAAAAGTCCTGGAATATGCCCGCCATTACAATATGTAAGCTCCATTGCCCCAAGGTCAAATTTGGCAAAGAATAATGTTACAAACATATCACGGTCTTTAACTATCTGTTCTGAGAGTACATTATTAACTCGTACGGCCAAATCATTTACAGCAATCGAAGGTTCAGTTGACATGATAGTCTTGATAATACCTGTACAGGCCGACATAATAAGCGCTGCTGGAACACCTTTGTTGGAAACATCCCCCAGCACTGCAAGAAATTTATCATCATCTATAGTAATGATTTCGTAGAAATCTCCTCCAACCTCCTGGGCCGGAAAATAAACTGCACCAATTTCTGCACCCTTGATCTTGCGATCTGTCCGAGGAAGAATAGTTTCTTGAATCTGCTTTGCAATTGCCATTTCTTGTTCGGACTTCTGACTTGCTAATCTATCCTTAACAAGATCAGAGTTATCAATAGCCACTGCAACGAAATCAAGAAGCATCTTCAGAATATCTTTGTCTTCATCAGAATAAGGTGAGCCATCACTCTTATTAATGATAACCATAACCCCGAGACATTTATCACGGGTCTGAATAGGCATTGATATCAATGAATCGATATTTATTCCTTCTTCTGAGTGAATCTGCAACTCAGACAGAACTATCGATTGACGGTTAATATAACTATATGTAGCGATATCAATTCCATCTTCATAATGAAGTGCTTTGATAAAATCACCTGAAACACCCCACGAAACGACCGGAATAAGTTCCTCTCCGGCGCCCTTGAGAATTATGCCCACTTCACCATTGACCAACCTTACCGCCATATCCATAACTACGGAAAGAACAGCATCCATCTCCTGGATTCTGGTAATAACTGCCCCCATTGTAGCCAGATCACGAAGTTGAGCTTTGGTCGAAGATAGCTTGATCTCAAGATCTTCGATTTCTGATACCCTTTTTACATCGGTCTCCATAAAACTAATGTCGGCCAAAACCTGAAGCGATTAAGGTACCATCGGACTGATTTTCAATTTTATCTGAAAAAGAATATTATTTCTTGCGGCACTTGACTCGGATGGGCACTCCCACAAATCCATATTCAGCTCTCAACTGATTAGTGAGATAACTTAGGTATGCTTTATCCACAAGAGTTGGATGATTGCAAAAGAATATAAATGTAGGTGGAGCGGTTTCTGACTGTGTTACATAATTGAACTTGATATGTTTATTTTTGCGAGCAGGAGGTTTTTTCTTGGAATAAGCCACCTTCAGAAATTCGTTCAACTCAGAAGTAGAAATACGTTTATTGTTTTCGGCATGTACTTTATCAACAAATGACATTACCTTAGCAACCCTCTGACCACTAAGTGCCGAACAAAATATCATTGGCAGATACGCATACTTGGCAATTGCATCTTTGATATCCAGTGAAAACTTATCTACTGTTTTACTATCTTTTTCAACAAGGTCCCACTTATTGATTGCCAAAACAGCGGCTCGTCTCGATTCCATAATCTGAGTTAGGATTTTCTGATCCTGCGTCGTTACACTTTCGGCTCCATCAATTAACAACACAGCAACATCACAGTTATCAATCGCTCGGGTTGTTCGCAGGTATGTATAAAATTCAATGTTCTCTTTTACTTTATACTTACGTCTAAGGCCGGCGGTATCAACGAGAGTGTATTTACGATCACCAATTTGATAAGATGAATCAGTTGCATCACGAGTCGTTCCGGCAATAGGAGAAACAATATGACGTTCTTCACCCATTAATTTATTGATGAATGATGACTTGCCAACGTTTGGACGGCCAATCAACGCTACTCTTATGACACCTTCTTCGGGTACATAATCGGGAACTTGGGGAAGTAACTCTACAGCTTTATCAAGCACCTCGGCAATGCCTCGTCCAACCATTGCAGAAATTGGGAAAGGATCACCCAACCCAAGTTTCATAAATTCAAAGACATCATTTTCCTGTGAATCCATATCTACTTTATTCACAACCAGAATTGTTGGACGACCGGATTTCAGTAATTTACGAGCAAGCGTTATATCAATTGTATCTGCACCTGTGCCTACATCAACCACTAACAAAATCACATCTGCTTCTTCGATAGCGAGATCTGACTGCTCAAAAATCGCCTGTTCCATTTTATCTATCGAATCAGGAACCATTCCACCCGTATCGACCAGACGAAAATCACGCCCAATCCAATCACAGAGCGAATAATGTCGATCACGCGTTACACCGGATGTTGGATCGACAACCGCCAGACGTTTGCGTAAAATGCGATTAAATAATGATGACTTCCCAACATTGGGACGTCCAACTATCGCAACCAGTGGCAGACTCATGCAAATGCTTCCTTTATCGTTGCTGCAAAATTATATTGTCCTACCAGAACAGGCTTCTTTAACACTTCTTCAAATTGTTCAAGTGGCAAATTATCTAAGACCAGATTATCGTTATTCAAACAGTTCGGCGGAAGAATGAGCGTATCGAATTTATCTGACAACGCTCTGGCTCGCCTTAGTAAATCCTGTCCGGTCAACAAACCTGAAACTGTCACTGACTCCCCCCAAAAACGATTTGAAATTCGTTCGAGCGAAAGATCAAGCCCGAGCGTTTCCTTTACATACGGGATCATATCTTTGGACAAAAACGGATAGGCTGAAAAACCTGTAAACATCATTACTCGTTTATCCGAACGTATATTTTTCAATCCTGCACGTCTGCGATTAAAACTTGAAATAAATTCACGAGCCATCCCGATTCCATTCTCAAACTGCGACATTATTTCATATTCTTTTAATTTCGGGAATTCCCGATCAGCCTGCACATAAAATTCATCCCCCGGCCAGACAAAACGGGTACCATGCACTTTGAATAACTGCTTTTGAATTTCTTCAATCCGGTCAATTATTTGGTTTGCCTCTTCTGCATTGTAGGCACGAAGCTCGGCCAATCTCTTACGGTATTTTGTTAGCCCAACCGGAACAACAGCCAATGATTCAACCCCCGGATATAAAGCCGCCAGATCATTTATCGTTTTCTCCAAATGTTTCCCGTCATTAACATCAGGACAAAGCACGACCTGCGAATGTATAATGATACCATTTTCTGTCAGTAATTTCAGGCGCGGTAAAATGTCGGGAAGCTTTTCATTGCGAAGCATACATCTGCGCAGCTTGTCATCGGTAGCATGAACCGACACATATAATGGTGAAAGCCTCTGTTCGATAATCCGGTCAAGATCGGCTTGAGTTGTATTCGATAGCGTAATGAAATTGCCGTGCGTGAATGAAAGACGGTAATCTTCTTCACGAAAATATAATACTCGTCTCATTCCCTGCGGTTGCTGCGAGATAAAACAGAAGATACAATCATTCTTGCAAAACTTTACTCTGTGGTCATCTAATGTAATTCCGAGATCACCTTCGATTTCTTCAAAATCAAAATCAAATTCTTCACCCTTGGGGTCACTAAACTTGATGCTTACATTATCGCCAATCGTTCGGAATCGGAAATCGATAACATCCTGCACCGGATCGCCATTTATGCTAACGAGTTTATAGCCCGGTCGGATATACCCGAAAAGCGGAGAGTCGGGATCTATGTTTAATACTTTCATACTTCTGTTCCAGCCAATAAAATAAGCGGGCGATGAGGTTCGAACTCGCGACGTCCAGCTTGGGAAGCTGACATTCTACCACTGAATTACGCCCGCGGTAACGGG
>JAUVAR010000309.1 GCA_030591625.1 Candidatus Zixiibacteriota bacterium | reverse complement strand
GGTATGACCGGTTCGGGAACTCTCCCGGTAGAGGCGGCGATGAAAGCATGCAACATTGCACCCGGTTCGCTTGGTAGAAAATTTGGATTCCAGAAACTCTCTTTTCTTGATCAAACATTTTTTGAAAAAACAGTCGTTGAAGCAAAAGAGATGGTCAAAACCGAAAATCTTCCTCTCATCAGAGCGTGCGATATCGAACCAAAACATATAAAGATTGCCAAAGGAAACGCCGAACGGGCAACAGTTGCAAATGTGGTTGAGTTTGAAGCTTCTGACTTTTTCGAAGCGATTCCATCCGACAGCCCGGGCATTGTTATTCTCAACCCACCTTATGGGGAACGAATTGAAGTTGATGATCTCGACCGGCTGTATGGTCTCATAGGTGATCGCTTGAAATCTACTTACTCCGGTTATACCGCATACATTCTAACCGGTAATATGAAATCGGCCAAGCGCATTGGACTTAGAACTTCACGCAAAATAGAACTATACAATGGTCCGATAGAATGCCGTCTCTTGAAGTTTGATCTTTATCAAGGCAGTCGAAAACGAACCGAAGAACCGACTGACTGATTTCTCAATTCGTGAATTTATTCTCTTTCTATCATTTTTTCTAAAACTTATTGAATCACCCCCCGTATATATAACCTGCAAAGGTTTATCTCAGACCGGGAAGAAATTTACACATTTCAAATTTACCTTAATAAGCATAGGGTGAAGTGTGTCTGGCAGGAGCTACGAGAAAAAACTCGTTGTTTCAAAACAGTAAGTTTGAGAGGAACCGATCATGCGATCAACCGCTAAAGGCACAATTTTCATGATTATCACGTTGGCATTAGTCGCATTGTTTACAATGCAATCGATAGCTATTGCCAATGATAATTGGAAATCTACTTATCAGCCACAAATGACTACAACCCGAACCAACACACCAATAAAAATCGATGGTGACTTGTCGGATTCAGGTTGGCGAAACGCAGCTATTGCAAGCAATTTTACTGAAACGTACCCAGACGAAAATGTTAAACCGGATGTAAAGACGATAGCTTACCTGACCTATGATGATGAATATCTTTATGTCAGCTTTATTGCCTGGGACAACCCAGATGATATTCGTGCCACTATGACTCAACGTGACAATTGGGGCGGCAACGACGCAGTTGGGATCATGATCGACACCTATGGTGAAGCGACGATGGGCTATGGTTTTTACGTCAACCCGTACGGTATTCAAAGGGACTGGTTCTATTCTGCAATAGGTGGTACCCAATCAAGCTTTGACATGATTTGGAAATCAGCCGCACAGGTTACCGATTCAGGATTTCAGGTAGAAATGGCGATTCCGTTCGCGAGTATGCGTTTTCCAAAGGTTGATGCACAGTCATGGAGAATAAACTTTGATAGAGATCGTCCACGAGAAAACAACTATAGTTATTCATGGGGCGCCGATGATCGCAACGAAAGCTGCTGGCCATGCAAATGGGGAACTGTTAATGGTATAGCAAACGTATTCCCCGGCAAAGGCATGGAAATTCTTTCATCTTTAGTTGGCGATCAGTCCGGTCAGTTAGCATACGATAACAGAGATGGTCTTGCCTTCTTAGAAAATGATAATCCTACCGGTGAACTATCAATTGGCGGAAAATATTCAATCAATTCTGATATGACCGCCGAGGCCTACATCAATCCAGACTTCTCTCAAATTGAAGCAGACGCTGCACAGATGGACGTTAATACAACTATTTCGTTGTTCCTACCGGAGAGACGCCCATTCTTTCAGGAGGGTGCCGATCTCTTTAGGACGAACTTCAACTCTTTCAATACCAGGACGGTTTGGGCTCCTCAGTACGCCGCCAAGTTCACCGGGCGCACCGACCAAAACTCAATTGCCTTTATGACGGCCGCCGACGAACAATCACCATACGCTCTCCCATTAGAGGAGGGTAACGTCCGGTTCGAAAGTGATTTTGGAATGAGCTATGTAAATGTACTGCGTGGACAGCGTTCATTTAAGAACGGATCTCGTGCTGGATTTATGCTTACTGACCGACGTTTTGAAGGTGGTGGCTCAGGTTCTATCGCATCGTTCGATGGTAGTCTTAGGATATCGAGCACAGTTTCAGTAATTGGTCAGTTTGTAATGAGTCATACAAAAGAACCGGATCGCCCAGAACTGACAGTCGTAAGAGACTCATTGGGAAGATATATTAGTGGAGAAATCGAAGATGTCCCTTTCGCAGATGGCAAACACACAGCTGCTCTTGATGGCGAGTCATACACCGGAAATGCCCTCATTACACAACTGCGCCGATTTGGTAGGGACTGGTACTTTGTTTTCGACTATAATCAGGTTGACCCGACTTATAGAACCCAAACCGGATATGATCCGTGGAACGATCAGCGGAATTCATATGTCAATGCAGGATATACGTTCTATCCCAACACAACAATTTTCCAGAGGATATCACCACGAATCAGAGTCGATGCTCGGTGGAATTATGCTGGCTACCGTAAGTGGATGCACTCTTCTGTTGGATTGGACACTCGGCTGCGTGTTGCCAATACATACATATCTGTAAATCATCGTATCGGCGAAGAGAAGTGGAGTGGAGTAATGTTCGATAATCTTTCGACCACGAGCTTCTACACTTTTGCGCAATTCAGTGATGCAATTGGTGCCGAATTATCTGCCTCCGCAGGTCAGGGTCCGGCCACTTCTGCAGGTGAGCTTGGAGATGAATACTCATTGTCCGGAGGGTTAGATCTAAAACCTATCGATCGACTGACTATTGAGCCGAGCCTCCGACTCTCCAGTTCAAATCTTGTTGGTACAGATTACTTACTCTACTCTCAGTTAATAGCACGAACAAGACTGCAGCTCCAGGCGAACCGACAACTTTCGATTCGGCTCGTGGTGCAATATGTTAATACTGAGGACCAAGATGGTGACCATACAAAACGCTGGGATTTAGATCCGTTGATAACCTATCGTATTAACTCATTCTCGGTCTTTTACGTTGGCTCAACTCACGACTACCGTGAGAGGCTTGGTAACTTGAATGATGTTAAGTCGATGAAATGGACTACTACAACTCGTAAATTCTTTATGAAACTGCAATACCTCTTCCAGGTATAATGCCCTCCTCCGGTCGGGTGACCCAAAATCACCCGACCTGTATTTCTGTTTCTTCTTCTACTCATATTCCGACCAATTCCTGTCAGCTTCATTATTAAACTTGACCCACGTTTATCAATTCCCTTATCTGAAGATCAGCAAACGCTTGACTGCAAACTGAAACATAGTTATTCACCACGGGAATCGAGATTATGATTATAAAGCATAGCATAGCCACT
>JAUVAR010000226.1 GCA_030591625.1 Candidatus Zixiibacteriota bacterium | reverse complement strand
TTTGATTCAGTTGTTAATCCTGAAATCTTCTCATTCCCGACAACAACAATGAGAGATTTAAGATTTCCTCCCGACGTTAGTTATGTCAAGATTCCGTTTGAGCTGATCTCGGGTCATATCTATGTTGATGCCGTTATTAACGGGCGTCGTCTTGTCAGGTTCTTTCTCGATTCTGGAGCTTCAGGAAATATTCTCAGCTCAAAAGCTTTCGCCGAAGATGAGTTTCCGATTGTTGGAACAATGACTGCCCGAGGTGTTGGGGGGTATTCTGAAGTTGTCCTTGTTAAAACTGATTCGATCCAGATTGGTGATCTTACATTGTTGGACCAGGTTGTTGGCAAGATCGACCTTATGGGGATTGGTGCCAACCAGAAAGGGAAACCACCATTTGGAGGGGTGCTTGGATTTGATTTTCTATCCCGTGCCCCAATAATGATAGATTACAAAAATAGTGAATTAACAGTTTATCATCCGAACAATTTTCTCCTTCCTGAGGGAGGGTTAGCAGTTCCCTTTGAATTGTTAATGCAGGTTCCGGCCGTTGAAGCCGATATTGCAGGTATGAAGGGGAAGTATCTTATTGATCTTGGTAATGCTTATGGGCTGATAATTCATAACAGCGAGGTCAACAGAAACCCCGCTCTGAAAGATTTTATTTCAGATGATGCTCGGTTAGTTACTGTTGGAGGAGTCGGTGGAAAAATACGGGGGCGGACAGTTACGATCCCAAGAGTTGAAATGGGTGAGCTGATACTTTCAAATGAACCGGCTCTTTTACTTGAGGCAGCAGAAGGGTTAGCAGGTTCTTCAGATATTTCTGGAAATATTGGCAATAGATTATTGAGCAGGTATCGAATTTTGATAGATTACGGCAGGCAAGTTATCCTCTTTTATTTAGAGAATAACTAACTTGTAATTAGCTTGACTGGCTACCTTGTTGCTCTATATTGCTCACCGTTTTCATAGTGTGATACAGGTTGCCGGAACAGCGTCTATGTTATAAAAGTAAGTCGCCTTACGAGGTAATTAGTACTACGGAGAGAATTATGAAATTAGATTTTGAAATAGTCAGAGAGAAAATTAGTCTGTTGGTTGTTCTAATTGCATTAGTCTTATTGACTACAATATCGGGGGTAGTCCAGGCCGAAGAAGACCTCTTCCATGTTAAGAATCAAGCAGGTATCCGTTTGGGTGTCTGGCTGAATAGAGGTGATCTTCCTCCGGCAACATCAACATACGACCAATCGACTTTGGTTAGCCATATCACTTCCGGGAGCTTTCATTTTGAAGGATTTCTCGCTTATCGGTTTAGTTCAAGATTGGCAGGCGAACTATCCGTTGGGGTGATAAATAGAGGGGAAGTTGCATGGCAAATAGATCCAGATAATTCCGGACCTACCTATTTTGGTAATTTGTATATTTACCCCATTCTGGCAAAAATGAAAATTTATCCTTTGTCCAAAGGTATAGGGAAATTTAACCCCTACATTATGGGTGGTGGCGGTATTTACTATGCACGCGATGCTCTTTTTGCGGCAGGTGAGGGTTCTTATTCATCACGATATATCCCCGAAGAACCTTCTGCAACTTCGATCAATTATGTAGTGGGTGCTGGTTTTGACTGGCCGTTGGCGTCGGTCGTTGGTGTTGATTTTCAGGCCCAATATATGCCGATCAATTATTCTGATCGTTTGCTTGATGTAAGTAAATGGTCTGGTCTTTCGATAACATTTGGTGTAAAATACCTGTTCATGGCAAAGAAAAAAGAAGAACGTTAATTATAGTCTTGTTCGGAGGAATAAATGAAAGTAGGGATAAACGGATTTGGTCGTATCGGACGACTCGTGTTCAGAGCTTCTGAAAATACGGATATTGAAATTGTTGGTATCAACGATATTACTGACGCCCGAACATTGGCTCATCTTTTAAAATACGATTCTATTCATGGTCGTTTTTCTGGTGATATTAAAGCCGAAGATGATGCTATTATTGTGAACGGAAAAAGAATTCCTGTAACTGCGGAGTTTGATCCGGCCAAATTGCCATGGGCTGATCGTGGTGCTGAGGTTGTACTCGAATGTACCGGAAGATTTACAAAAAAAGAAGATGCTGAAAAACATATTCAGGCAGGTGCGAAAAAAGTTTTAATCTCGGCTCCTGCCAAAGGTGATGTCGGGACATTTATTCTGGGTGTCAATTCTGATCAGTATGACAAGTCCAAACATGATGTTATTTCAATTGGTTCATGTACCACCAACTGTCTTGCTCCCATAGCCAAGGTGTTGATGGATAATTTTGGTATTGTGCATGGCTTCATGACTACAATTCATGCCTATACAGCCGATCAGCGTATTCAGGATTCACCGCATAGTGATCTCAGACGAGCCAGAGCGGCGGCTCTTTCTATGGTGCCAACAACAACTGGTGCCGCCAAAGCAATTGCTCAGGTAATTCCGGAACTTACCGGTAAGCTTGATGGCTGTGCTATTAGAGTACCTACGCCTGATGGTTCAATGGTTGATCTTGCTGTTATCCTGGAAAAAGAAGCAACAGTTGAACAGATCAATGCGGCTGTCAAAGCTGCAGCAGAGTCTGGACCATTGTCTAAGACCTTGGAATATTGTGATGAACCTATAGTCTCAATCGATATTGTTGGCAATCCGCATGGATCGATTTTTGATTCTGGTATGACGATGGCTAAAGGTAATTTTGTTAAAGTCTTTTCTTGGTATGACAACGAATGGGGTTTCTCCTGTCGTATGGTTGACCAGATGTTGATGATGCTCTAACGAGCGAAGGTATTACGGTTATGAATAAGGTTACCGTTTCTGATATTAATTTCCGAGGCCGCAAGGTTTTGTTGAGAGTCGATTTCAATGTTCCTCTTGATGATAAGGGACACATTACTGACGATCGACGGATTGTCGGCGCTATGCCAACGATCAAGAAGATTCTCGATGACGGCGGTAAAGTGATCGCATGTTCGCATCTTGGTCGTCCAAAAGGAAAACCTGTGTCGTCGATGTCACTCGCTCCAGTGGCGAAGCATCTTTCGCTTTTGCTCGGGCAACAGATCCTTTTTGCGGAGGATTGTATTGGTCCGGAAGCATCAAATATGGTTGACAGAATGCAGGACGGTAATTGTTTGCTGTTAGAAAATCTGCGTTTCCATGCTGAGGAAGAATTGAACGATCCTGGTTTTGCTCAGAAGCTGGCATCGCTGGCGGATATCTATGTCAACGATGCTTTTGGGACGGCTCATCGGGCTCATGCCTCGACCACAGGAGTGGTGGAGTATTTTAACCAGGCAGTTGCTGGTTTCTTAATGGAAAAAGAATTGAATTATCTTGGTACCGCTTTGACTGAACCTAAACGACCATTTGCTGCTATACTGGGCGGAGCTAAAATATCTGGCAAGATTGATGTCATCGAAACATTGATAGATAAAGTCGATACACTGCTAATTGGTGGCGGTATGGTCTTTACGTTTAGTAAAGCTATGGGATATCCGATTGGCGATTCTCTTCTGGAAGAGGATAAAGTTGAAACAGCTTCACGTATTATAGAAAAAGCAAAACTTGGTACGATCAAATTGATTTTCCCGGTTGATGCAGTTATTGCTTCGGAGATTGATGAAAAGGCAACAACGAAAGTTGTTCCGATTGATGCTATCCCCGATGGGATGAAAGGGCTTGATATCGGTCCTGAAACAATTAAACTCTTTTCAAAAGAACTTGAGGGTGCCAAGACAGTTGTTTGGAATGGCCCAATGGGAGTTTTCGAATGTAAGCCGTTTGCTGAGGGAACGCTTGCAATTGCCCGAACTTTGGCTGATTTGACAGCTGATGGAGCTACTACGATTGTTGGTGGTGGTGATTCGGCGGCGGCGGTTTCTATGATTGGTTTGAGTGATAAATTGAGCCATATCAGCACCGGCGGGGGAGCCTCGCTTGAGTTTCTCGAAGGTAAGATATTACCCGGAGTTGCAATATTGACCGACAAAAGTAAAGTAGAGGCGGTCTAAAATGCGTAAACCGATTATAGCCGGCAACTGGAAAATGAACGGTACAGTTGAAGAAACTACTGTTTTGATCTCTGGTTTGATTGCGGCTGAGTTTGATTCCGATCGAGCCGAAATGATAATCTGTCCTCCATTTACAGCTCTTGAGACGGCAAATAAGCTCTTGAAAGGGCATTCGATCTCTTTAGGGGCACAAAATATGTCAGAATTCGACTCTGGAGCCTATACTGGTGAGGTCTCCGCAAGGATGCTCTTGACAGTTGGGGCAACCCATGTTATTTTGGGCCACTCTGAGAGAAGACAGTTGTATGGTGAAACCGACAGTCTTGTTATGGCCAAGGCTCGCAGTGCTCTTGGTTCGGGATTGACTCCAATCGTATGTGTTGGAGAAACTCTCGAAGATCGAGAGCGGGGCGATACCGAGGCGATTGTTGGATCACAAATAGACGGTTCACTTTTGGAGTTTGAAGCCGATGATTTGAAAAAGATAGTCATCGCTTATGAGCCTGTCTGGGCAATTGGTACCGGACGGACAGCGACACCGGAAATGGCGCAGGAAGTTCACGCTTTCATTCGCAGCCGGTTGAAGTCAAAATTCGGCGATGTCGCCGAAACTGTTCGGA
>JAUVAR010000337.1 GCA_030591625.1 Candidatus Zixiibacteriota bacterium | reverse complement strand
GTTTCTCCTCCGTTTATAGCAACAAATATCATATTCACATGCCAATTTCTGTTAAGTCGGTCAAAGAACTCAAACCTGTTGCTGATACATCATGGCCGAAAGCTCCTGTTCTTTACTATCATTTCTACAGTGATGACAAAAAAACAGAAGGTAATTTTATCACTGCACGTCACAGATTCTTGACAAATGATAATTGCATCATCTCAACTGGAACACCAACCGAACCGACTGATGATTTCTACCGCAATGCTTACGCCTCGGAATATATATTCGTTCATCATGGTTCGGGCGAGATGCTCTCGGAGTATGGACGTATAAAGATAAAAGATGGGGACCAAATCATTATCCCTCGTTCGACAACTTATCAATTGAAATTTGATAATTACGATAATGTGAAATTACTAATAGTCGAATCTGATACCGCTTACGAAATACCAAAGCATTTTCGGAATGAATATGGTCAGCTTGATGAAATGGCACCATATTCGGAACGTGACTTCAAGTTACCAGAAGAAATGGAACCTGATGGAACCAAATCTGACTATCGCATGATTTTAAAGGCGGGAGATCGTCTGTTTGAACATATTTTGCCTCATCATCCATTTGGAGTAGTTGGTTGGGATGGCTACCTCTACCCTTACGCTTTTAATATCAGAGATTATCATCCGAAAGTTGGTCGGATTCATTTGCCACCGCCGGTACATCTTGTATTTGATACACCCCATTTTGTAATTTGCAATTTTGTTCCTCGACCTTATGACTTCCATCCTGAAGCTGTTCCAGCTCCATATTTTCATGCAAATATCGACAGTGATGAAGTTTTGTATTATGTTGAGGGTGAGTTTATGTCGCGCAAGGGGATACGGGAAGGTTCCCTGACACTTCATCCGAGCGGGATGCCTCATGGTCCCCAACCGGGTAGAACGGAGGCCTCTATTGGGGCCAAAGCGACTAACGAATGGGCTGTTATGATTGACACTTTTGGGCCTTTGAAACCAACAACAAATGTTCGTGATACTATTGATAAGGATTATGCTCGTTCCTGGCTCGAAAATGGGCAGTAGTTCCCCCTTGACTTGTGAGAGATTCTTTGCTATCGACAATCTATAAATGAGAACTCAATAAGCAAAGAGACAGAATTATTATGATAGAAATACCGGGACATATCAAATCACTAAAGCCTTACGTGGCTGGCAAGACTATCGCCGAATTGATGCGCGAGAAAAAGATCAGCCGGGTAGTGAAACTTGCGTCGAATGAAAACCCACTGGGTCCATCACCGCTCGCTTTGAAAGCTGCAGCCGAATCATTGCAGGAGGCACATCGATATACCGAGCCATGGACACCCGGATTAGTCTCTGCAATTGCAAAACGATACGGTTTGAAACAAAATGAAATTATTTGTGGAGCAGGAACTGACTCACTGCTGGCATATATCATTCAAGCATTCTCTGACAATGATGATGAGCTTTTGACCGCCAACGGTACGTTTATTGGTATCTATGTCAATGCGAGAAAACAAAACCGACGCCTGCGTCGAATTGATCTTCATGACGATACTTATAATCTTGGTGGCATCGCCGGGGCAATCTCACCACGAACACGAATTATTTATCTCGCCAATCCGAACAATCCAACTGGTACTATGTTTGGCCGTGATGAGTTTGAACATTTCATGGAACGCATACCTGCCGACCGATTGGTGATCCTTGATGAAGCATATAGTTCGTATGCGAGTGAAAATGAAAATTACCCCAATGGTCTTGACTACGATTTTCCCAACTTGATTGTTACACGGACGTTTTCAAAAGATTATGGTCTTGCTGGCTTTAGAGTAGGCTTTGCCAGAGCACGAAATGAACTAATTGAACAATTGTACAAAGTAAAACTACCGTTTGAGCCTTCATCAATCGCGCAAGCCGCAGCAATCGCTTCTCTGGAAGATCATTCGTTTTTAAAAGATACCGTTGATCTTAATCGTCGCATGCTAAAGAAAATGGCTGAACGATTTGCATCGCTTGGAATAGAACATCCTGAAACTGCTGCTAATTTTATTATGCTTCGTTTTCCTTCAGAACAGATTGCTGCCAGCTTCAACCAAGGCTGTCTCGATAGAGGCCTGATCGTGCGGCATGTTAAACCGTTTGGTATTCCTGAGGGAGTCAGAATAAATTCCGGCACAGAAGATGAAACTGAATTTGCACTCGAAATAATAGATGAAGTCACTCATGAACTGGGTGCCGCCTGCCTTGAGGCCAAACCGACTTGACACTAAGGACTCCGAATGAAACTTGTCTCTTTCTTAAATAGTAACAACGAAGAACGATGTGGGATATACCGTGATGGCCGAGTATCAGACTTACAAAAAGCTGCTGCCTTGCTCAAGATTGAGATGCCGTCAACTATCGCCTGTTTGCTCAAAGGGGAACGTCCTCTGATGGATCTGGCGAAGGAAATCGATCTCGCATTCGAAAAAGATAAAGTGCCATCATTCGAACCTGATGACAGCTATAAACCTCTGGCTCCTGTGCCTTCCCCACCATCTGCACGGGATGCTTATGCGTTTCGTCAGCATGTTGCAACTGCCCGGCGTAATCGTGGGGTCGAGATGATTCCCGAGTTTGATCAATACCCTG
>JAUVAR010000013.1 GCA_030591625.1 Candidatus Zixiibacteriota bacterium | reverse complement strand
ACGGTTTGCAGAAGAAAGCGAACGAAAAGATCGCTGTGTATGATCTCGGCGGCGGTACTTTTGATATTTCGATATTGGAAATCGGTGACGGTGTATTTGAAGTTCGTTCAACCAACGGTGATACGCATCTTGGTGGTGATGATTTTGATCAGGTGATTATCGACTGGATGGCCGAAGAATTCCAGAAATCTCAGGGTATCGATCTTCGTAAGGATCGTATGGCTTTGCAGCGTCTGAAAGAAGCGGCCGAAAAGGCTAAGATGGAGCTTTCGTCAACGATGCAGACAAATATAAATCTGCCGTTTGTTACTGCTGATCAGTCGGGTCCTAAGCATCTTGATCTTACTTTGAGTCGTGCGAAGTTTGAACAGCTCTCAGATGAACTTGTTAAGCGTACTGTTGAACCATGCAAAGCAGCTATCGCCGATGCTAAGCTTTCGCTTAGTGAAATCGACGAAGTTGTTTTGGTTGGTGGTATGACTCGTATGCCTAAAGTTATCGAAACAGTAAAAGAATTGTTCGGTAAGGAACCACACAAGGGTGTGAATCCTGATGAAGTTGTGGCTATTGGTGCTGCGATTCAGGCTGGTGTTTTGACTGGTGATATGCAGGATATCGTTCTTCTGGACGTTACTCCGCTTTCATTGGGTATCGAAACACTTGGTGGTGTGATGACACCATTGATTGAGCGCAACACTACGATTCCAAGCAAGAAATCACAGATATTCTCAACGGCACAAGATAATCAGCCCGCTGTGTCGATTCATGTTGTTCAAGGTGAACGCAGAATGGCGTTAGATAATCGAACATTGGGTAAGTTTGATCTCGTTGGTATTCCGTCCGCACCTCGAGGATTGCCACAGATTGAAGTGACATTTGATATCGATGCGAATGGTATCGTTCATGTGTCGGCTAAAGATATGGCGACCGGAAAAGAACAGTCTATTAAGATTGAAGTGTCATCCGGCTTGTCAGATTCTGAAATTGATCGCATGGTTAATGATGCTGAGAAATTCTCAGAGGAAGATAAAGTGAAAGCTGATCTTATTCAGGCTAAGAATGAAGCTGATCAGTTAACTTATCAGACTGAAAAAACTCTTAAGGAAAATGGCGATAAAATTTCTGAAGAGGAAAAGAAGAATATCGAAACAGCTATCGAAGAATTGAAAACTGCATCAGGAACAGATTCTCTTGAGAATATTAACGCAGCGAAAGAAAAGCTGATGCAGGCATCGCACAAACTGGCCGAGGAGATGTACAAACAGGCTCAGGCGCAGGGTGCAGAAGCAGGTCCAGACGCTGGCCCAGATATGGGTGCGGCACCGGGTGGTGAAGCTCCTTCCGGTTCAACCGAAGCAGAGGACGGTGCTGTTGATGCAGACTTTGAAGTTGTTGACGACGAAAAGAAGTAGGTCTTAGTGTCAAAACGAGACTACTATGAAATTCTTGGACTCGAACAAGGTTCGTCCGAGTCCGAGATAAAAACAGCATATCGCAAAAAAGCGATGCAGTATCATCCCGACCGCAATCCTAACAATGCGGAAGCGGAAGAGAAATTTAAAGAAGCTACCGAAGCTTACGAAGTTCTCAAAGATAGCGAAAAACGCCAGATGTACGACCAATACGGTCATGCCGGACTCGGTCAGGGTGGTGGCTTTGGTGGTGCCGGTATGGGCGGGTTTAACCAATTTGATCTTAGTGATGCCCTTCGTGCTTTCATGCGTGACTTTGGCGGTGGCGGTGGTGGTGGCGGTTCTCCGTTCGATGATATTTTTGGTGGTGGTGGACGAGGACGCTCCAATCGTGGCGAAGACCTGCGGGTTCGTCTAAATCTAACCCTCGAAGAAATAACTTCTGGTATAGAACGTAAACTCAAAGTAAAACGGATGATTCATTGTGACACCTGCGATGGTTCCGGTGTAGCCGCCGGTTCATCAAAACGTACCTGTCCCCAATGTAAAGGGGCCGGTCAGGTGCGGACTATCTCAAGGACATTCCTTGGAACGGTTCAGCAGGTTACGACCTGTAATATGTGTCGTGGGCAAGGTGAGGTTATTGCTGACCCCTGCAAAACATGTCACGGAGATGGTCGCCACAAAGGTTCAACGACGGTCAATGTGAAAGTTCCGGCCGGAGTGTCATCGGGTAATTATATGACGATTGAGGGTAAAGGTAACGCTGCTCCTCGTCGTGGAGAAACAGGTGATCTTGTTGTCATCTTTGATGAAAAAGAGCATGACAATTTTACTCGTCATGGAGATCATGTTCTCTATGAGTTACCCATTTCATTTACAAAAGCTGCCCTCGGTGGCCGGCTTGTTGTCCCTACTTTGCATGGTGATGCGGAGTTAGTGATTCCTTCCGGTACTCAGTCGGGTAAAGTACTAAAATTAAAAGGTAAAGGGGTTCCTCGTTTGCATCGTTCGGGTAAGGGTGATCAACTTGTTCAGATAACGGTTTGGGTTCCAACCAAGTTGAGTTCTCAAGATAAGAGTCTGCTTGAAAAACTTGCGCTATCTGAATCATTCAAACCACCTGAAACTGACAGATCATTTTTCCAAAAACTACGTGATACCCTTGGAGTCTGATATGACTACTGATAAAGCACATATCGAAGTCAAAATTGAAGTCCCCAACGAGCATACCGATGCTGTCTGCAATTTTATTATCGAGAATTTTTCATCCGGACTTCTACTTGAAGAGGAAGAAGGCTCTGCTCTTACCGGAATAATATTCTATCTTTTAGAAAAGCAATCAGAAAATTTCGAAACAAAATTGACAGATTATATCAAAGCGATAGTTGAGTCAGATTCTGATTACACCGTTCGCATCAAACAAAAAGTTGTAGCAGATGCCGATTGGATTGAAAAGTATCGGCAATCGATCGTCCCAATTCATATCGGGGATGATATTCTTGTTCGTCCGGGCTGGTGTGAAGCAGAAGACGGGGTCAATTTTGATATCGTAATTGAACCTAAGATGGCGTTCGGGACAGGGTCGCATGAAACAACTATTAGTTCTTTGTCGGCGATAAGAAAAAACGTAAAACGAGGTGATCGTTTTTGCGATCTCGGTTGTGGCTCGGGTATTCTTTCGATTCTTGCAGACAAAATGGGTGTCTCGTTTATCAAGGCGATAGACTACGATGTTGCAGCGGTCGAAAACTGTCGTGAAAATTTCGACACGAACAATGTTACAACAGAAAATGAAATTATATTCGGATCGATAGAGAAAGCACTCTCGGATGATCCATATGATTTTGTTTGTGCCAATATTATAAAAAGTACAATCCTGCCGAATGTTGCTGCCTTGGTTTCTATTACAGCCGTTGGGGGAGTGCTTGTTTTTTCAGGACTGTTACCTGAGGATGAAGCTGAAATCAGCGAAGCGCTCTTAAATGAAAAGCAGGATAGTTTTACGATTGATCATTTCAATAGTTGGCTGACATATACGATTCACAGGAAGTAATATGGAACCGCCTGTTTTTTATGCACCCCCCGAATCAAAATCTGATGATACGATAATTCTGCCATCGGATGAAGCAAAGCATGCCTTTGCGGTTATGCGTCTTCGCGCCGGTGCGATCGTTTGTGTCGTCGATGGTCTGGGGACAGGCTATAGGGGAGAGATCGTTTCTGCCACCAAAGCAAAAGTCTCTATAAGAATTCATTCCGAACAACGAAATTTTGGTGAACCGAATGTACGAGTAACTCTTGCGGCTGCTCTCTCTGTTGGCACCAAGCCTGATAGTATTATCGCTCGTTCAACAGAGCTCGGTGTCAAACGATTCGTTCCGTTGTTATCCGAAAAATCTAAAATTCAATTGGATGATCCCAAACGGGCTGCCTCAAAAGTAAAACGACTTCGTCGGGTGGCGATGGCTGCCATGAAACAATGCCGTCGTTCCTATTGTCCTGAGATTGCGATGCCTATAGCGTTTAACGAAATGATAAAGCAAGCCGAAGATAATGATGTTAATATTCTGTTTCATCCGGGCGTTATGGCGAAACCTTTTGATACGCTCAAAATATCTGATGACTGCCGTAGGGTGTTGATTATTACCGGTCCCGAATCTGGGTTTTCCGATACAGAAATCGAACGTGCGCAAGAAGCTGGTTATAATATTATCTCTCTCGGTAGCAGGGTTTTGCGGACCGAAACAGCTGCGCCGGTTGCATTGGCACTGGTAATGGCTCGTCTCGGGGAACTCAGTTAATTGTGGTTCTGACCGATAATAAGGGGTATGAACATACTTATTATTTATACGATCATACTCACGTTTGGAATAGCTATAGGTTCATTTCTAAACGTCGTCATATACCGTTTACCTCGTGACATCAAGATCAGAACAGGTCGTTCGGCCTGTCCGCATTGCAAGCAACAACTCAAATGGTTTCACAATGTTCCGTTGGTGAGTTATCTGATGCTTGGTCGGAAATGTAGCTTTTGCAAAGAGACGATTTCAATACGATACCCGTTGGTCGAACTAATCAATGGTTTGTTGTTTGTTTATCTTTACTGGCAGTTTGGTTTTACACCTGCCTTTCCAACTTACGCTTTTATCTGTTCATCGCTGGTAGTGATTTTTCTCATCGATCTTGATTTTCAAATTATCCCGGATTCTCTTACATTACCCGGACTTGGTCTTGGCCTGATAGTTTCTATGCTTCCGGGTGGAATTGGTATCTCTGCGTCAGGAATTGGCCTCTTGGTTGGTGGTGGATCACTTTATGCGGTCGCTATGCTTGGTGATTTCCTCTTCAAAAAGGATTCGATGGGTGGCGGTGATATCAAAATGGCCGCTATGCTTGGAGCGTTCTTAGGTTGGCAGAAAGTATTGTTCATATTTATCAGTTCAGCGTTTATTGGACTGATTGTATCGATAGTTCTAATGATGGTTTCAGCGAAAATACGTTCTGAACGGGTAGTCCCATTTGGTCCTTTTCTAGCGGTAGCCGGTCTAATAGCGATAGTCTATGGAGATGAGATTATTGGCTACTACATTGATCATTTCCTAAGAGTCTGATCTTTAGCTTAAGATTTCTCAATCTTATCACAACATTAGCCGATAATTAGAATATAATTATGGCTAAACATACGAACAAATTTGAATCTCAGGTACATTCTGGCTTCCTGCTAATAGTCTGCCTGTTGTTGCTTCTGAACTTTGTATCTAATTTTATGATATTTAGAGCAGCCCGTAATGATCGAGCCGAAGGTGCGTATCATCTCAGGTCTGCGGCAATCTCTATCAGTCGAGCCGTACAGGAATCGTATCCTGAGAATCTAAGTAATCAGCGCACGAATGAACTCAAGAGTCAGTTCCGGTTGACCGGACTTGTTATTCTTCCAACTCAACCCACTGACCTGACCCCCGAGAAAAAACGTACCTGGCTTGCGTCACTGGTACGCCATCTTCCCCTTAATGATATTCCTGATCTGGCTGGAAAACTTATGAATTCAGATTTTCAGGATCTTTCTCGAGGTATTGACAGCGAGTATTCTTTGGTTTATCCGCTTTCATCAGTAGCAGGTCGCAGGTTAATAGTTTTGTCTGCCGATATGCCTGACCTTGCCTACATGGATGATGCACGTAAGCTGCTCTCATGGTTATTGCCGATATCGGTTATTATTGTTGTGTTGATATATCTGCTCCTTTCAAGACGAATATTTTCACCATTTAGGAAAATCAAAGAAGAGGCTGCTCGGGTGGGACGTTTGGTGCCCGATGAGTTGGATGATGCAGAGGCGGTTGTGCATGAATATCGGAATTTGATTGAACGTCTGCGCGAAAAAGAATCCGAACTACTGCGGTTAAATGCTCATATTCAAAGTCGGGCAGATTCACTTGAACAATTGAACCAATATCTATTACAGTCATCTGATTCAGGAATTATTACTCTGAGTCCGAATGGATTAGTTCTTTCCTTAAACAGTGCTGCGAGAGATATATTTGAAATCAGCCATGAAAGTGTCAACGGAGCACCATATTCTGATTTGTTTGGTCATTATTCCGAACTTTGTGAAATTATTGAATCGACCAGAAATGACAAATCAAGTGGTCGGTTCCATGAACTTGAAATTTCACGAAAGAGCAAAGGGAGTATGAATCTTGGGGTTTCAATATCTCCAATCTGGGATCAGGAAGGATTCAGAGTTGGGACATCACTTTTGATCGCCGATCTTACAGAGGTTGTAGTTCTAAGAAGGAATTTAGAACAATCGCATCGACTTTCCGACCTTGGCGAAATGGCTGCCGGCCTGGCTCATCAGTTACGGAATTCGATGGGAGCTATCGGAGGTTATTCGCGACTTATAAAGAAAAAACTTATCTCTCAGAATATGCCATCACAGCAAATAGATTCCCTAATGGCAGAAACGACCGAAGCCGAAAATCTAATAAGCAAGTTTCTAAAATTCTCCCGTCCTCTTGATTACACTCCGGAAATAGTAAATCTGTCAGAGCTTATTGGTTCGGTAGTTTCAAGTTTTCGGGTTAGAAATGAAAATGATAAAACAGAGTTTTCAATTGATGTAGATAATGATCTTGATGTAATTGCAGACTCTGCTTTGTTACGTCAGGCGATCGCGAATCTGGTTGATAATGCGGTTCAATCTTATATCGGAAGAGTTGCGTTGGTTGAAATAAAAGTAAGTTCTGTTGATGGGGATATTGAAATAAAGATTTCGGATCATGGTTCCGGGATTCCTCTGGATGAACAGGAGAAGATATTTACCCCATTTTTCTCTTCACGACCATCAGGAACTGGTCTGGGTCTGCCTTTAGTAAAGAAAATTATTGATCTGCATTCGGGATGTCTCACCTTGGAATCGGAGCTTGAACGAGGTACCTGTTTTACTATTTCTTTGCCCAAACAGGCTGATACAAAATTCACCAGTACAGAAAAAGCGGATGAGACAGCCGATATAAAATAGCTTGGGTCTCGGAAGCTTTTGGCTATATTAAGGGCCGATTATTTTTAGGAGGATAAATGTTTTCTGTTTCTGATTTTAGACGTGGACTGGCCATATTGGTTGATAACGAACCATACTATATAATTGAATTTAATCATTTCAAGATGGGTCGGGGTAAAGCGAATGTGCGCACCAAACTCAGACATATTAAAACCGGTGGTATTGTAGAAAAAGTCTTTGGGACTTCTGATTCATTCAAACCACCAGATTTAGAACATAAGAAAATGCAGTATCTCTATGAAGCAACAGGTGAATTTGCCTTCATGGATACAACTACTTTTGAGCAGTTGGAAATCCCTATTGATAATCTTGGTGATGCAAAATGGTATCTGCTCGAAAATGAAGAATACTCCATCAGATTTTTAGACAACGAAGCTATTGATGTGGATTTGCCTACATCGGTCGTTCTCAATGTAACCGAAACTGAACCATCCGCCAAAGGTGATACCGTTTCCAACGTAACCAAGCCGGCCACTTTGCAGACTGGTCTCGTTGTAAAGGTTCCGCCATTCATCAAGGAAGGCGACCGTGTGAAAGTTGATACTCGCACCGGTGCTTATCTTGAACGGTCCAAGTGAGTGACTAATATTTCCAATCGAATAATCGGTGTTGATGAATCCGGAAAGGGCGACTTTTTTGGATCCTTAGTTGTGGCTGCTATTATGATTCCCGATGAAGATTTACATCTTCTTGAGGCTCTTGGTGTACGCGACTCTAAAAAGATCGCGGATAAAAAGCTGATTGGCATTGATGAAGTTCTTCGCGAAAAGTTTGAGTATGCTTTGGTAGTGCTTCGTCCCGAAGAGTACAACGATCGTTATGACAAGATAAGAAATCTAAATAAACTGCTCGCTTGGGGACATGCCGAAGCGATAGAAAAAGTGATTTCAAAAACAGATGTAACCGGGGCAATTTCAGATAAATTCGGCAAAACTGAACTCATTACGGGAGAGCTGCGCAGCCGAGGAATTGATATATCCTTAAAGCAGGAAGTACGTGGCGAGAGACATCCTCAGGTTGCAGCAGCTTCGATATTGGCCCGTGCAGGGTTTTTAAGAGAGATGGACTACCTCTCAGATATAGCTGGAATAGAACTACCAAGGGGTGCTGCTGCTCATGTAGATGAAGCAGGCCGTCAGGTTTGCAGTATCGGTGGAGTGGAGTTGCTTGGTAAAGTTGCAAAAACTCATTTCAAGAATTTTGTTCGGGCAACTTCGCCCCAATTATTCTAAAAAAAAAGGAGCCGGGGATTACCCGACTCCAATACGGAAGGACCAAAAAGGGTCTTGATATACGATCTTAGTTGATGCCGTCGTCATTCTTCGGATCATCTCCATTATAGACATCGACTGAATCCTTGTCGAAAGGATTGATCGTATCGTAATCGCTCTCGGCAATGATAGTGTCGATAATGAAATCATCTTCATCGGCCCAATTCATATCATCTGAAGGATCATTATTACCGAACAAATCTTCATGTATCTTGTCTAATATATTATCACCATCGCCATCTATACCGGTAGAAATACCAATAACGTCAATTTCCGAACTGGTAGTTGGAGTTGTATCTGAGCAGCCTACCCAACAAAAAGCGATGATCATGCAACCCAGAATTGCAACCTTGGAATTTAAAATGTTCCTCATCTGTCCTCCGTTCAATGTTCCAATATATAGTTTCTAACTATTCATCTTGTTTCGTTATGTAGTTATGCAAATTGCCTGCCATCAGTGACTCTGGCAGGTAAGTGCTTTGTTGGTATGGAGATAGGTTGTTCTCTAGGTGTGGGCTCAAATGCTAAAAATCTGATATGAGTGGGAATATCCAATACTTTAAGCTTAAATTCCTACTACGTATTCTAAGCGATATTGTAGCCTTGCCGATAAACAGAATAATTGTAGATTAATGTACAAAGGAGAAAGTATGCCTATTTTTACGGCCAATTTCTTAATATCAGTTATTTTGCTATCTGCGCTTGTAATGATGCTTAAAGTTAACAAGCTAAACATTGATGATGATCGTTCTGGATATTTTCAAATAATATTCGGAATCATGATTCTATCATTAACTGAGATTGGACGGACTTACCAGGCAAGTGGTCTTATGGCAGGAATTCCATTCTTGTCAGAAACAGTATTTTTCAACTTGCTCCATTGGATTTTGGTAATTACAGGTGTAACGTTATTGCTTGCCGGTGTATCTAACTGGCTGCCACTATTTCAAGCCTACCGGAAATACAATGCCGAGCGAGTTCACCGTCTTGAATATTTAAAGAAGGTTGAGCAGCTGGTTGGAGTTGAGTCACGAACTGATGCAATTCTTGCGGGTAGTCTTAAATATATGACAGAACATTTTCCGGTTTCTTCGGGAGTAGTTCTAAAATATTCAAGCTCTAATAATCTTTTGTATCTAGCTTCTTCTATTGGACAATCTAAAATCAAGAAAAGTAATTTCTACCGTCTGAATTTCAACGAAACAGGCTGGAAAAGATATTGTGATGGAGTCCCCGCAAATTCTTCGGGTATGATTCGAGGTTTTGCTTCCTGCGGAACTAAACCCGATATCTTACTGCCAATTTCTGTTAATGAACGACCGGTTGGTCTTTTCGTTCTTTGGTTACCCGAAAAAGAAACGCTCCCCCATGAAGTAAAAATGATTCTTAACACAAGTGCCGATATTATTGGCCGGGAGCTTGGTGCTTTGGCGACTCGATTGGAACGTGATTCATTACGAAATATCGGAACGTGGCAAGCTGAGTTGAGTTCAGAAATTGCCTCAATCGGTGACACTCGTGGCAGGATAACAACACTGTCTGCCCATGTCAGAAGAATTGTAAAAGCTGACTTTGTCTCTATGGTGCTTCTCGATAAACGTAAAGGACAGTATCAACGGTTTACTTCGTCGTCAGCCGGAAGTTTACTTATTGAAACTCTGGTGAAAGAACCTGATTCAACACTAATTATGAAGATGCTTAAAACTCAGGGTTCATGGTCAACCGGTAAGATGACCGAAGATGATAATGATTCACTCGATAGTTTCTTGAAAATGCAGTCTCCAAAATCGCTCGCTCTAATTGCAGAAACTAACTTTATCGGCTCCGGTCTTTTGATGATTACATCTACAAGTGTTGATGCCTGGAAAAAAACAGAGCTCAAAAAACTTGAAATGATTCGTCCGGTCCTTCTGCAATTGATCTCCGACGAATGTACTCGCCACACAACCGAAAAACTCCAGAGAAGAAGCAATCGTACCAGCGCGCTTCTTTCGATTGTTACAAGTGGAACTGGCATTTCGCAAATTTCCAAGTATGCATCACGAATGCTGGCAGATGAGCTTGGTGTTAAAATGGTTAGAGTGTCATCGGTTTCTGACGATAGTAAATTCTTGGATTCAAAAGCTCTTGAAGTTCCCGGATCGCTGGCGGGTATGGTCCCTGAGAACGGTAGCCTGGTTCTCTCGGTCATGCCTCATCATGAACGTATGTTGGTTGAAGGACATCCGGTTCAGGTACGTCATGGTAAAGATGGGGCAGAGATTCAGGAAGTTGAAGCACGACAGTTATTTGTTCCACCAATAGATCACCTGCTTATCGTTCCTATCGCCAAAGGATCGCAGGTCTGGGGTGTTATTGATATCGCAGAAACAGAAAGTTCGACAAGAACTTCGTTTGATGAAGATGAAATACGTTTTGTTATGTTAGTAGCAGATCTTCTTTCTATAGCGTATGCAGATCGCAACGAAACATCAACTCAAAGTACTGATATCAATTTGGGACGTGAAACTACCAACGAACTAAAGTCTTCGATTGACGGCATAATAGGTTCTATCGAGATGCTTCGCTCACAACCAGTTGCCGGGAATGAGCAGACAAGTCGTCAACTTTCGATTATCGACCGCTCGGCTCGACGTATGGGTAGATCGCTTGAGATCGAAAACGAGCCTGTATCATAGCATCGCATATATGTTTAGATGAAATAATAGCCCGTAATCTTGTGTAGATTGCGGGCTTTTTTTTATTCGACTATTTCCCAAAATGCTATTGCCACATCACAGATATAGATTATATTCCGAGCTGAACATATCTTCGGGGTGAGGCGAAAATCCTCAACCGGCGGTTATAGCCCGCGAGCTGGAAAATTTCTGGCAGAACCTGTGAAATTCAGGTGCCGACGGTATAGTCCGGATGGTAGAAGAAGAAAAATGTTGAGCTATCTAAAGGTATAGCCTCTATAGGCTTATCTTTTGTGGCGAAGCTGTATTCTGCTGTCATACCCCGATGTAAATCGTGGTATTTTTTTGTGACTGTTTTAGTAGAAAAGCAATATATGCAGAAGGTTCTTGAACTGGCCGCACGGGCAAAAGGCAAGACTTCGCCTAATCCTTTGGTTGGTGCTCTGCTCGTCAAAAGAGGCAAAGTAATTGCCGAAGGGTATCATAAGCATTACGGCGGAAATCATGCCGAGGTCAATGCGATTAGAAAAGCGCGCAAAGAAGTAAAAGGTGCGACTCTTTTTCTAAATCTTGAACCTTGCTGTCATACTGGTCAAACAGGACCGTGCACCGAAGCAATTATCAAAGCTGGTATCAAACGAGTTGTTTTCGCGGTCAAAGACCCCAACCCAAAAGTAGGTGGTCGGGGTGCGAAGATCCTCCGGCGGGCAGGAATTAAAGTCGAATCAGGTTTACTTCGGACCGAAGCAATCAAACTAAACGAAAGCTATTTTGGATTTCATGCCAATGGTCGTCCGTTTGTAACGCTAAAGCTCGCACAAACACTCGACGGACAAATTGCAACGAAGAATGGCAGTTCGCAATGGATTAGCTCAAAAGAGTCGCGCAAGATCGTTCACCGGTTAAGAGCAGAAAATGATGCGGTCATTGTTGGTGGTGGGACACTTCGGCAGGATGATCCTTCTCTTACGGTACGACATGTCAAAGGTGATGACCCGTTCAGGATAATTGTTACCCGTTCGGTTGAGATCAATAAGAAAAGTAATATCATTGCAAACAACGATGATGGTCGAACTATAATTGCAACGACCTCTCGAACAGTCGATAAGTTAGCAGGAAAATTCAAGAAATCGAATCTAACGTTCTGGGAATTGAAAACGAATCGTCAACGTAAAATTGATTTGAATGACCTGTTGGAGAAAGCGTCTGCCTTTGGTTTGCGTTCTATTCTGGTTGAGGGTGGACAAGAAATTGCAACTTCGTTCTTGAAAGCCGGTCTTGTTGATAAAGTTGTGATTATGACAGCACCCAGGATTCTTGGCAAAGGGATTAGCTCTATAGGTGATTTGAATTCATTGTCGATTGATGATAGCATCAGTTTTGACGATGTGACATTGGAGCCGTGCGGAGATGATATGATTTTTACCGGCTACCCCAAGAGGAAGAACTAATATGTTTACCGGATTGATCGAATCAGTTGGCCGAGTAAGCAAATTGCGCAGCCGCAACGATTATCGTGTCATCACGATTGACAGCGAAATCCCTGTGTCAGAAATTGTCATCGGAGAATCGATAGCTGTTAACGGTGCATGTTTGACAGTTACGAATATCGGTAGCAAATCATTCGATGCGGAAGCGTCACCCGAAACTATTGCACGAACTACTTTTAATTCAATCTCACCAGGTCATAACGTAAATCTTGAACGTGCCATGAAGCTTGGTGACCGTCTTGGTGGACATCTCGTCTCAGGTCATATCGATACAGTTGGAAGAGTGGCGAGTTTTGGTCCGATAGGATTATCGCATCAGCTTTCAATAAGTTTCCCCGATAGTTTTGATCGGCTTATTATTGAAAAAGGTTCTATCGCCATTGATGGTGTGTCGCTCACAATCAATAATTGCAGCAGAGGATTATGTTCAGTGAATATAATTCCACACACAATTAAAACGACCAACCTGCATAAACTCAAAGCGGGGAGTGGAGTGAATTTGGAATTTGATCTAATTGGTAAATATATTTTGAAAAGTAATAGCGAAGATAACTCGCACAAATCAACAGTCGATAGACTTCGCGAAAATGGATGGTAATAATGTCTGACGAAATTAAATTTAACAGTATCCCCGAAGCGCTCGAAGATATAAAGCAAGGCAAGTTTGTTATTGTAATAGATGACGAAGATCGTGAAAATGAAGGCGATCTGATCATGGCTGCCGAAAAAGCTACACCTCAGGCGATCAACTTCTTCGTTTCCAAAGGTAAAGGTCTTGTCTGTGTTTCGTTACCGGAGGATCATCTGGAACGTTTAGAACTTTCTCCAATGGTGAATCGCAACACGGCACGTCTTGGAACCAAGTTTACAGTTTCCGTTGATCTCCTTGAAGGAACAACGACCGGGATTTCTGCGTTTGATCGTTCTTTGACGATTCAGAAGCTGGCCGATGAAAATAGTAAGCCGGATGAATTTGGCCGACCCGGACATGTCTTCCCGTTGCAGGCGATGCGCGGTGGTGTGCTCTCAAGAGCGGGGCATACAGAAGCAGCGGTTGATCTTTCACGTTTGGCTGGACTAAAACCTGTCGGTGTGCTTTGTGAAGTAATGGATGATGACGGGTCTATGGCTCGGGTACCAAAACTTGCTCAAATTGCCAAAGAACATAATCTAAAGATGATCACAGTACGCGATCTTATAGAATACCGCCGTCAGAACGAACGATTGATTCATAAAATAACAGACGTTGCATTCCCGACAAAACATGGTGATTTCCGTTTGCATCTTTATCGTTCCGATGTAGATGATCATCATCATCTCGCTTTGGTAAAAGGTGATGTACGTGACAAAGACAGAGTCATGGTTCGCGTACACTCACAATGTTTAACCGGTGATGTTTTTGGTTCGGGTCGTTGTGATTGTGGTTCGCAACTTGAGAAAGCGATGCAGCGAGTCGAGGCAGAAGGTGCCGGTGTGATTCTTTATATGCGACAGGAAGGACGTGGCATCGGCCTTGTCAATAAAATCCTCGCTTACGAGTTACAGGATCATGGTCGTGATACAGTTCAGGCGAACGAAGAACTCGGATTTGATGCCGACCTTCGTGACTATGGCATTGGAGCGCAGATACTCGTTGATCTTGGTTTGAAATCGATCCGCCTGTTGACTAACAATCCACGCAAAGTGATCGGCCTGAAAGGGTATGGACTTGAAATAATAGAACGTGAAGCTTTGGAAATTGAGCCGAACGAACATAATCATAGATATCTTGAAACGAAACGGGACAAGCTGGGACACCTGCTTGCGTTTAAGAAATCATAAGGAAGCAAATATGTCATTTAAGAAATTCGAAGGACAACTTGATGCCAAAGGACTAAAAGTTGGTATCATCGTCAGCCGATTTAATTCGTTGCTGACCAACAAACTATGCGAAGGTGCACTTGATTGTCTGACTCGTCATGGTGCCAAAGAGTCAGATATTGCGGTAGCGTATGTACCTGGTGCATTTGAAATTCCGTATGCGGTTAGTCGTCTGGTTAAGGCTGGCGGCTACGATGCAATCGTTTGTCTCGGTGCAGTAATTCGAGGCGATACACCTCATTTTGATTATATCGCCAATGAAGCATCCAAAGGAATCGCCAAGATGGCTATTGACTCAGGCCTTCCGGTTATCTATGGTTTGATTACTGCCGATACGTTGGATCAAGCGATTGAACGAGCCGGAACGAAGGCAGGGAATAAAGGCTGGGATGCAGCCGAATCTGCAATTGAAATGGTTAATCTTTATAGGTGTATAGACAAATGAGCGAATCATCACCAAGACGACGTGCCCGTGAATTAGTTTTACAGGCACTTTATGCCGAATCTATCGGTGAAATTGATCCGGTTGAAGTTCAAGAGAAGGTGATAGTTGATGAATCACTTTCTACCAAGGCTCTCGATTTTGCAAGATCACTTTTTGGACAGGTCCGTGAGAATCGTGAGTGGGCAGATGGTGTTATATCATCTCTTTCCAAAAATTGGAGCATTGAGCGCATGGCTCATATTGATCGGTCAATCATGCAAATCGCACTGGTAGAGCTAAAAGTGAGTGTTGATTTGCCGGTTAGCGTCGTTATAAACGAAGCTATTGAGCTCGCCCGAGCTTTCTCAACCGAGGAATCGACCAAGTTTATCAATGGAATCTTAGATGCGTACGTCAAAGGAATGCCAAAAGAAAAAACGGACTGAATGAAAATTCGATCCACTTAGGGGGTGTCAAAGGGCTGGACTTGGCTCGTAAAACTGTTATATTGATCGACTTAGGAGTCGGGCTGTTACCGGATAAGCCGGAGACGGGAAGCCTTTCCGACACCAGGAAATTGCATGCAGATATTTTCAGACGAAGATTTTGACTATACTAACGCCTGGATCGCAGCAGCGGTCTGGCTTTCAATTATTATCGTTTATACCCTGACTCAGGCCGCAACTGTCTCTCTGTGGGATTGTGGTGAGTTTATAGCTGCATCATCAATCCTTGGCGTGCCACATCCTCCGGGAACACCCTATTATGTTTTAGTCGGACGGCTATTCACGCTCATTCCAATTTTTGAAGATATTTCTGCTCGTATAAATTTCCTCTCAGGTTTATGTAACTCTATAGCTGCCATCTTTGGGTACTTGAGTGCTATCAGACTCTTGAGACCATGGCTTGATAAAAAGGGAGATATCTTTGGACGCATAGTGATGTATGCCGGCGCTGCGGGAGGAGCATTTTGTCTCGCCTTTGGGCGAACTTCATGGTCGAATGCTATCGAGGCAGAAGTTTACGGTATGTCGATGCTTATCATGTTTGCTATCGTCTGGTTGGTCCTGATATTCAATGAAAAACGTGGGACTGCCACAGCAGACAAAATAATGATAACGATTGTCTATCTCGCATTCTTAGGGATAGGCGTGCACATGGCCACTTTTATTATTATGCCAATTGCGGCGATTGTTTTGATTCTAAAGAAAGAAACCCCCAAAGGATATTGGTTTATTCTTTCGGCCTATTTTATTATTGAACTATTTTTGATATTTGCGCTTTCATCACGTCCGGGGGAAGTGTCATACGTTGTCCCGATTATTATAGGCTTTGCCTTTTATCTGTTTTATGTCCTTTCGTTTGAGGTTATACCAAAACAATTAGTCTGGCTTGGAACCGGTCTCGCATTAGCATGCTTACCCATAGCAGGAATATTGAGACCAATCCTTGAACCAGTTACAAACTTAATTGGACTCATTGCCCTTGCTGGAACAGTTGGATATTCATGTTATTTGATTTTCAGTAATTTGAAAAACAGATCAACTGGCTCAAGTCATAATCATCTTCTAACCGGAGCGATCTTTCCAATAGTTTCAGCTTTGCTTGCAGGATTGATTATCACAGGTATGCATGGATACGGTGTCTTCTTATTCCTTACGGTTGGGCTGGCAGTATGTCTGTCGCTCTTTATCTGGAAATATATTGACCTGCCAATACTGTTTGCGATTGGTGGTTCATCGCTTGTAATACTCGGCGTGCGACCATTTGTACTGGGAGTAATTTTTGCAGCCGTTGCAGTTTTAGTTGCCGGTCTTGGATTTAAGATGCCTCGTTGGCGTCCTGCCTTGATGATTCTGCTTGTTGCAGTAATGGGATTTTCAGTCCATGCATTCATTCCAATCCGTTCGGCCGAACAACCTTATATAAATGAAAATAACCCATCGAAGGATCTTACAACAACAATCAATTTCATCGAACGAAAACAATACGGTTCGCAGGGAATGATTGAACGAATGTTCGAACGTCGTTCTGAATGGGAAAACCAATTCGGTGCTCACAGGCGCATGGGGTTGTGGGGATTCTTCCAGGAACAGTACGGGCTGGTTGGTCCGAAATTTCTCATTATGTTTGTGGTTGGTCTGTTTGGTATATGGGAGATTGTAAGAAGACGATCCGAGGATGGTCTCTTCATCATGCTCTTGTTTTTGGTAACAACTGTTGGCCTTGTGCTTTATATGAATTTTGCCGATGGTACCAGAATTAATGCTCAAACAGGACGCGACTATCTGGAAGTAAGAGACCGTGATTATTTCTTCACACCCGGCTTTATGCTCTTTGGATTATGTATAGGCATAGGGATAGCTGCGATTATTCAATTCATTCGTGATTCGGTTAAAGGGTTTTCGATGGGGCCAAAGAAAATTGTACTTGGTGCATCTTTGGCGCTGACACTTCTACCGCTATATACAGTTTTAGGCAATTGGTATTACTGTGACAGGTCCAACAACTACGTCGCATTTGATTATGCCTCAAACATGTTAAGGTCAGCCGATCCCAACGCGGTGCTATTTACCGGTGGTGACAACGATACTTTTCCCGTTTGGTGCCTTCAGGAAGCATACCGTTTCAGGAAAGATGTAAGAAATGTTAATCTTTCGTTAGCTAACACCAAATGGTACATCAAACAAATCCAAACAAGCATGGGGCTAAATTTAGGTTGGACTGAGGCCGATATTGATGCGCTGAGGGCATATCGTACTCAGGATGGAAAAACATTCCGCTTAGCCGATCAAGTGGTTGATGCTCTAATCGAAAACAATCCGGGCGTGCCAATTAACTTCTCGATTACCACAACAGCTTCTGCCAGAAAATACAAAGGTAGTTCGATAGACAGCAAATTGGTATTAAGCGGCATGAAATTCCGATATGATCCTGAAGGAACTCACATGCGTGTTGCGATTAAAGAAACATGGGACTACTACAATGACAGCACCCTCTTTAGATATGACCGCTTGGCCGATACAACTATATATCGAAATGAAACAACCCGTCGTGTAATTGCGAATGTGGCGAATGGTTTGATAATGTCGGCCGATGGATTGTATCAATCTGAAATGTACGACGAAGCAAGTACCTTGATTAATCGAGCCCTTGTTCTATATCCAACGTCTGGCGCAGCGATTCGTGCTCTTGCAAGAATGTATGCCGGACGACAGATGTTTGATTCGATCTTTGCCCTTATCGAAAAATATCCTCATGCTAACCCCAATGATATCAGACTCGCGCTGGCACGAGGTTATCGTTCGGTTGATAGAGTGGAAGAAGCCTTCAATGAGCTTAATAATATTCTGATAGCCAGTCCAAGGTACAAACCTGCACTCGATGAAATGATGCGTTTGTTGGTAAAAGCTAAAGATGTTGACGCTATGGTGAATGTAATCAGAAGATGGGTGATTAGTAATCCTGATGACGAAAAAATGAGAAAAGCTCTTAATGATCTGATTGTAGAATTGAATAGAGTTCAAACCGAAGAGTCGGGCAACTGATGAAAATCCTTGCTCTTAATTGGAATGATCTGAAAAATCCGTTTGCGGGCGGAGCAGAAGTGCATCTTGAAGAGTTGCTCCGAAGACTTGTCAGTTATGGCCATGAAGTTACATTGTTTTGTTCCGGTTGGCCCGGATGTGAACCAGAAGAAACAATCGAAGGCGTAAAAATTATCCGACGCGGGTCTCGCATGAGTTTTAACTTCGTTGCTCCCAGACATCTGAGAAAATTAACCAATGAGAATCATTATGATATCCTCGTTGAGGATATAAATAAAATTCCATTTTATACACCTCTGTATCTAAAGTTAAAAACTCTTGTAGTAATTCCGCATCTGTTTGCAACGACTGTCTTTCATGAGATCGGCCCAGTGATCGGATCATATATTTATATGGCCGAGAAAGCATTGGTCCCGGTTTATCGCGGTTGCAAATACAATGTAATCTCTGAATCAACAGCCGACGATATGATGGCACGGGGAGTACCATCCTCAGATATTTCAATAATTCATTGTGGCATTGATCGTGAAACGTACGCCTATGACAGTAGTATCACAAAGTATGATCAACCTACGATTTTATATCTGGGTCGAATTAAGAAATACAAATCAATACAGCATTTGATTGAGGCGTTGGTAATAGTCCGTGCTAAAATACCAAACACACGTTTGGCTATTGTTGGGGCGGGTGATTATACCGATGAATTAAAAAGTCTGGCAGAAAAATTAGGACTGGCAGATGCGGTCGAGTTTACCGGGTTTGTATCATCCAAAGAAAAAGTCGAACGGCTCCGTCGTTCGCATGTTGCTGTCCTTCCAAGTTTGAAGGAAGGGTGGGGATTGACGAACATCGAAGCTAACTCAGTTGGCACAACTGTCGTTGCTGCGAATTCTCCCGGCTTGAAAGATTCGGTCCGTGATGGAGAGACAGGGTTTCTTTACGAATATGGAAATATAAAAGCACTAAGCGAAAAACTATTGCTCATTTTAGAAAATGACTCCTTGCGTGAAAAATTACAGGCCGGTGGCCTTGAGTGGGCGGAGAATTTTAATTGGGATAATGCTGCACGGAAATTT
>JAUVAR010000083.1 GCA_030591625.1 Candidatus Zixiibacteriota bacterium | reverse complement strand
GTTATTATCGGTCTTGTTTTAGGTGGCGTAGGGTTTGTATCAAGAGATGCTGCCAAGAAACGCCTCGTTGAACAAAAGCAGGCTGAGAAACAGGCTACAGCAGAAGAAACTGCACCTCCCGAAGAACGCACCGAAGACCTCTTGAAGGTTGACACTATCGGATTGGAAATCGGTTACGGCCTTATTCCGTTGGTTGATGCAAATCAAAATGGTGATCTCCTTGAACGAATTTCTACTATACGCAAACAGCTTGCGACAGAACTCGGTATAATCGTTCCGCCTATCAGGATTCGTGATAACGTTGCCTTAAAACCAAACGAGTATCAAGTCAAAATCAAAGGGATCAATGTCGCAGGTTTTGAACTGATGGTTGATCATGTTCTTGCGATTAACCCGGGCTTTGTTACCGAGAAACTTGATGGCTTCGAAACAAAAGATCCTGCCTTCAAACTTCCGGCTACCTGGATTATTCCTACTATCCGCGAAGTTGCCGAAGCTAAGAACTTCACAGTGGTTGAACCGTCGGCAGTTGTAGCGACCCATCTTACAGAAGTTATTCGTGATTCTGCAGCCGAAACTCTCACCCGCCAGGATGCACAGCATCTGGTTGAGACACTCAAGGAAGATTACCCGGCACTGGTCAATTCGGTCATTCCGGAAATCCTGCCACTCGGTACATTGCATAAAGTTCTTCAGTCACTTTTATCCGAACGGGTGCCGATCAGAGATATGGCTTCAATCGTTGAAACTGTTTCTGATTATATCGGTGCTACCAAAGAAACAGACGTGCTGGCCGAGTATGCCCGCATGGCTCTAAAACGTCAAATAACAGAATTATATAAAGATCGCGATGGCCGGGTAAATGTCTTTACTCTTGATCCGGCTGTAGAGCAAAAACTTGGTGAATCTGTTCAGAACACAAAGCAGGGACTTATGCTTGTGCTCGAACCGGCTATCACCGAAAAGCTGATTGAAAAGATCGGTGAGGAAGCATCCAAGATGCAAACCGCCGGACTTTCTGCTGTCTTACTTTGCTCACCTAATGTCAGACTCGCATTGCGTCGTCTGATAGAGGCTTCACTGCCACAGGTCGCGATTCTCTCATACAACGAAATAATCCCTAACGCGGAATTAGTATCCATCGGAATGGTGAGGTTACAAGATGATAATTAAGTCATTTACCGCAGAAACAATGTCGGCAGCATTAAAATCTGTTCGCTCAGAAATGGGTGGAGATGCGGTCGTATTGAAAACAAGACAAACAACCAGAGCAGACGGTAAAGCTAACATTGAAGTTACTGCCTGTCTCGATAAGCCGAGTGCAGCTCAAGCGAGCACCATGCTTACATCGACTGCTCAAGTTGCAACAACTGAAAAGAACAGGTTGGGTGAAGTTGTCCCGAGCATGATCGAATCGAATGAAACGGTTTCGACTGTTTCTGCTATTGGTTCTGATCGACTTGGTGAGATCAACCATAAGCTCGACTTGCTTCTTGGATTGAACAAAGGGCAAACCGAACCAGGCGCACATCATGGTGATCTCGTTAGAGGTTGTTACCTGAAAATGTGTGAAGCGGAGCTTCCGGAGCAGTTTGTTGAATTAGTTATCTCGGCAGCTCTTGGAAAAACTTCCGAGGCTGGTTCTGCAGTCACGGCAATTAGAACAGAACTTACCGAACGTTTGTCCGAGCTTATTGGTGATGAACCACAATACACCGAAGGCGATAGAATATTGTTCGTCGGACCTGCAGGATGCGGGAAAACATCTGCCCTTGGAAAAATTGCGGCAAGACTTGTGGCAACTCAGAGGAAAAAAGTAAAACTAGTTTCACTCGATAATTCCAAAGTCGGATCACACGAAGAGATTCGTTCTTATGGTTACCTTCTCGGTGCTGATGTACTCGATACTTCAGAAAAAGCTGAGGACGAATTCGGAAATTCTGAAATCTTATTGATTGATAGTCCGGCCTTGCCAAACAGATCAGACCGTTTGGCTGATCTGGTTGCTCGAGCCGATCGTTTTAATCCAAATTACAGATTAGTTCTCTTCTCAAGTTTGTATCGATCTGCAGATGTAGCCGACTTCGCAGAATTGACCAAGCCCTTCGATCCGACACATCTGATTGTAACAATGCTCGATCTTACAAAACGCTGGGGAACGATTGTTGCCGCCACTCAAGCAACAGGTCTTAAGCTTGTTCTCATTAGTGATTCACCGAGTGGAACTGGGGCGTTGAGCACAATCACAGCCAATGAATTAACAGAACAAATCATTCCAGCGGAGAATAATGATGAACTCGCCTAACCCCAACAGACGCAAAAGCGATTTTGAACCGGGCAACCGTTCGTTGATCGTTTCGATTCTATCGGGTAAGGGTGGAGTTGGAAAATCGGTTATCAGTTTCAATCTCGCCGAACGGCTTGCATCGTTTGGTAACAGAACTTTGCTCGTCGATGCCGACTTAAGCGGAGGCAATGCCCACATTCTGGCCAACGCCAACTGTGAACATGGGATCGAAGAAGTTGCATCCGGACAGATGACTCTCTCCGATGCAACAACTCAGATAATACCCGGGTTTGATCTTCTTGGTTCCGTTCTGTGTGATCCCGACTCGGTTGCTGCATCCGTTGAAGGTGTTGCACGTCTCATGCAGACAATCTGCAGCGAATCAGAAAAATACGATTTTGTTATAATTGACCACTCCTCCGGAGTCAGCAAGATGGCGACAGCAATCGCTTTCGCGTCTGATCGTTCGATCATTACGCTTGTGCCGGAACTGACTTCGATTGCCGATGCGTTTGGTCTTTACAAGTACATGATGAAAACCGGCTCTGATCTTGATTGCTCAATTCTATTGAACCGAGTCCGAGATCATGCCGAAGCGGAAAATGTCTATGGCAAGTTCTCAGCCCTGGCCGAGAAATTTATCGGACAGGTTCCGAGTTTATGTGCTTGTCTCTCAGAAGATGACACCTACATGAAAGCTTTGGCTGCTCAGCGGTCTATTGCTTCGATAGCACTTGAATCTATTGCTGGACAAGAACTTACAAGTCTGGCGACAACGCTCATTTCTACCCGCAGGGTCGATCAAGCAACAAACTTAATTTCTGGAATAAATGAATCACCGGCAATGGCCGATATAAGGGAATAGCATAAAAATGGTTAGTACTTTGAAAAAAGCTCCTAAAAAGGTAGCGAAAAAAACTAAAGTGAGCGAAAAAACGCCACCTGTACCGGAAGTAAAACCGAGACGCAAAAAATGGGATGTCTCGAGACACGATTGGGTGCGTTATCAACGTTACGGGACCGAAGAATCAAGACAGGTTCTTCTGAACAAATACATTCCGCTCGTGAAGAACGTTGCAACTCGAATGGCTATGGGCTTTCCTCGCTCAGTTGAATTGACTGATCTGATTAATACTGGAGTGATTGGCTTGATTGAAGCTTTTGGACATTTCGATCACGATCGTGGTGTCAAATTTGAAACGTATGCAGTACCACGTATTCGTGGAGCAATCTTAGATGAACTTCGTGCCCTTGATTGGGTACCGAGATCAACCCGAGCACGCTCACGCGAAATAGATCGCGCTACTTCGGAATTAGTAAACGTCCATGGTCGCGCACCCGAGAAAAGAGAATTGGCAAAGCACTTAAATATGACTGATCGCGAATTACATCTCGCAATTGATGATGTCTCAAGCACCAATATGATCTCGCTTGACGAAGTTATCTATCCCGAAGATGACAACCGACAGGTCCCCCGTATTGAAACGGTTACTGACCGTGACGAGCTGAGTGTGTTGGCAGAAATAGAGAAGGGTGAATTAAGGTCGTTCCTCGTTGTGGCGATGGATCGTCTCACCGAACAGGAAAAACTCGTTATTGCCCTTTATTATTTTGAAGAATTGACCCTCAAAGAGATTGGCGAAGTAATGACAATCTCAGAATCGCGAGTTTCGCAGATTCATACCAGAGGAGTCATGAAACTAAGGAACATGGTCAGAGAGAAATTTGCTCTGACAGGCTAAGGAAAGCCAGTTCCGTGGAGAGTGTCTTATGGATCATGAACACGATGCCTCAATGTCTGTTGCCGTTCAACCCGGCGAAAGGATAAATCCCACCCTGGAAACAGAGCGGGAGAAGCAAAGAAAGTCACGAGCCAACAAAGAAAAGCTCGAAGAAGAACTAGAGAAAAAGAAAAAGAAGAATCGTAAAGATGAACTGATTCTGAACAGCAATAGTGAAAATAGTCAAAGCAATGATGCCGAAGAAAAAGATGATGAACAAACATTGGATGAAAAGAAAGAAGAAATATCAACCGACAGTGAATCTACAGGCCACGTCGATCTAAAGGCCTGAGAGTCGTTGATGGGAAGGAAATAAACATGGAAGTTTTCAATATCGATTTAATAAGTGAACAATCAATAGATATCGGATTAAATCTGATCGGCTACTTAGCTGCAGGAATGTTCTGGATGCTGATTCACACAGCATGGACTAATCGGAATAAAAAAGAAGCTGCCGTTAACACAACAGCGGCAAATCTAAATATTACAAACCAACCACTAAACATTCAAAAACCTGAACCAAGAAAACCGGCACAGAATGTTCAGTTCTTAAATCTGGCATCACCAGTAGAGCCTGTGTCGCAATCACAACGTGAGAAAATACCGACAGTAATAGAACCATCATCAAACCGGAGAGATCGACAGGATATTGTACGGATCGCTCGGCAAATGATAAAAAATGGTGTAAATGATAATCAGGTGAAAGCGACCCTGCCAATTTCGGATGGTGAGCTCGCCTTAATTAAACAGAGTAATAATATCTGATCTGGAGATATACGAAGCTATGGATAACCCATTCCTTTCACAGAAGATTGAATGCCCAATCTGCAAAACGATCAACGAATTTGAAATGATCCGAGTAGGTGCATTTACCGAGGACGGACGAGACACTGACTTTTGTCCACTTGAAATCCACTGGCGTGTTCCGAGATACCAGGCCTATAACCCTCTGGCATTCTTTACCGCCACGTGCACTAACTGTTTCTACACGCGTGAGCTGACTCCAAAGTTCAAGGAATGGAAGAAGGATAATGATTTCAGGACATATCGTCTCAAGCATGTAAAAGAAAAACATCTTGAACAGCTTTCCACCGCCGACTCAGTTATCAAGAGAATCGGCGAAGCGATAGATATCCATGCTGCACCAAACGAATCAGCAATTCTAAAACTGTTGTTGGCAGTATTTGATGAATCAGCAGCCGAACATCCAAGCAATCTTGATCTTGGCAGATTTTATCTGCGCATCGGATGGTTGTTCCGTGATCTTCAAAAAGGTGAAAACCCGCAGAGATTGCACCTTAAGGGTATGATGCATGAACTTGATGCAAAATACGGTATGCTTTCACAAGTGATGGATACGATCGACTCAGAAGTTGATGTATTCAGAAAATTCCTCAAGACGCATTTCGAAACTGATCAGGTAAGTGCTGACATAAAATCTAAAATGTTGAATTATCGGGATAGACTGGATGAAGGCATTGATGAGCTGGTTTCCAGTTTTGAAATCGACAGAAATGAATTGTTGAAAATTGGTGATACGGTTAGTGATTATCGCCGTCAGACTCTGGGTGATGACGATGGATCAGACGGTCAATCGTTTGGCGGCGCTCCTTCCTTTGAAGCATTCCTGGCACAATTACATTCTGTTTGGAATGATGTGGCTGAATCTGAAATTGCTGCCCTTCAAAAAGCTATTTTCCATTACAAGAAAGCATTTGAGTCGGGTCGTGATATCTCGGCTGGACCACAACAGATACAGGCCTCTTACTTGATAGCTGAGTTATCACGCAGAACCGGTGATTATGATCAGGCAAGGCAATTCTTTACCAGCACAATTAAGGCTGGTCAGGACTTTATCTACAAAAACAGAAATGACAAATCGCGCACGGTGTTAGCAAGAAAAATTCTCGAACTCGCAATTGAGCAGGGTCGAATAAATCTTGCAGCAGCTAACGCTCAAGGATAAAAAAACGGAAATCATTTTTGATGCGATCGACTAAACATAATGTAGAAGAGCTTTTCAAACCATGGGAGAAAATCCAGTTAGTGACTGGAGGAGAAGATGCTCCCGGGGCGTATGAGGCTCGTATTGAAGACTTTATTAACGGTGGTCTAATTATATCGGATCCGATTTTTGTTGGTGGATCTACTCGGTTAAGAGAAGGTGCGGATGTCGAAGTGCAATTCACTCGTGAAGATGCAGCCTATTGTTTTACTTCAAAAATTAAAAATCTGAATAGTGGTCGTGAACGACAGATGTTCCTTTCGCCACCTCGTAGAATAAGACGGATGCAACGTCGCAGGTTTGTTAGAATTGATGCTAAAACCAGTGTTGAGTATGCCCTCATCAAACCTATGACGGAATGGGAAGACTGGGAAGATGTGCTTGAATGGAATAAAACGACTTGCCATAATATAAGTGGAGGTGGAGCAGCCTTCGCCACAGATAACAAAATTGATCAAAATACCTTGGTAATTCTAAGACTTGAATTTTTCAAAAATCATAAATTGACAACAGAAGTAGCTGCAATTTGCAGACGTACATTTGAAATGAATAATCAAATTATTGCCGGGGTTGAATTCATTTGTGCAGAAAACTTAAAAAAACATCTCGATGTCGAAACATTGAGCCGTCTGCCCAAGACGCTTAAAGAGTTTAGCCATCCCGTCCAGGAACATCTCGTTACAATCATCTTCGCCGAGCAGATAGAGATGCGTCGCAGAGGGGCGCTATGATGCAAACCAAAAATGATACAATGTCAACTCGTTTGCAAACAGAAGGAATAAATCTTGCTCTGTTGGTGGGGACAGAAATAATTGTTTATTCTTCTCAATTTCCCGGACGAGCACTTTCAGCAAAAGTTGTTTCCGCACAGCCTGGTCGTATCTCGGTAGAATCGGGTGAATTTTCAAATCTGTTTCGTAATATGGTAAACCAACAAAAAGTTGTCCTGCAATTTATAAACAAGGGACAGCATCTCTCGGCCAAAGCAGAACTTCGAAAAAATCTTGGTGGGTCCAGTACTTTTGTGCTCGAAGAGTATGTTACTCCCTTAGCACGAAGAAGATTCGAGCGATTGCCATTGAAGAAACCTGTGAACATAGCGCCTTATCCGATGACTTCATACGACATTAAAAAACTTGCGAGCCTCAAGTGGATTGCAACCGAAAGTATTGACCTCTCAAGTGGAGGGATGCTTGTAACTATGCCAGGCTTAGTTGAAAAAGGTGTCCATCTCTTGATAGCAGTTGAATGGAATGAACCGTTACTCCCTTCAATGGTGTTGGGGAAGATTTGTTATTGTCATCGTATGGACGGAGGCCTGTTTAACGCCGGAGTAGAGTTTGTAGTTGAAGAGGAAAGTCGCAAATTATTCTCTGCCAAGAGACGCAATTCTCTTCCTCAATCAGTATTTGAATACACGAATAATCGTCGTAATAAACTAAACCGTAAACAAAAACTTACTATGAATGAAAATAGAATTAGAATAAGATAGGAGCTTTCTAATGAAACCAACTGAAAGAACAAAATTTGTAAATGAAGTTGAAACTGTGGAAGAGATATCCGGGGTACGTGGTCCATTTAAGATTGAAGAGAAACAACAGCGTAAATTTATCCGCCTGAATATCTCGGCACCAATGTCACTGCAAACTCTCAGAGATAACAATGGCGGTTTCTGGCCAGAAGGTGAAGAACGAGTTGTTCAAGGACTTATTTTGAATATCTCTGCAGGCGGTGTGCTTGTTGATCTCAACGAAGCGATTGGCAATGGTGATGTCGTTGCAATGCGTTTTGTGATGCAGGATACTGAGTCAGTTGACGATGTATTGGGTCTTGTGAAAAGAGTTGATTCGTCTCCTGAAGGTTGTATTACAGGCATACAATTTATTACTCGTGAACAATTGTCTGATATATTTTCACAGGCAGAAATTGATCTGATTCCAGATACATTCAAAGCTTTCGATGAATCAGTACGGACCGTGCTCGAAAAATTTATCTGCCACAAGAAAAATTCTGCCTGAAGGATTTAATTATGAACAGAACAAGACTTTATAAGTTGTTGCTTGTTATACTTCTGATTGTATCTGCAAGTGTGGTGCACGCAGCACCAAGGCAAATCCTTCTGCATGTCCAACAGCCCGAACTTGCTTATTCAGAGCCAGTCCTTGAAAGATTGATTATGGTTGAGCTAAGTCGTAACTACGATCTAAGAGTTATCTCTTCAGCAACCCTTGGTGACCAGATGCCGGCGTTTCCAAAAGCATTGTACGATGTTGATTCTCTCATTGATTTTGGTCGAGAAGTTGGCAGCAGATATCTTATGCAGGTAGTGGTTGATAAAGAACGTCTTGAAACACGTTCTGCGTTTGGTATCCCGTTGATCTTAAAACGTTATAAACGGGTTGGAGTTATTGAAGGAGAATTTCGCATTTATGACCTTCAAAGAGGAAGGCTTTTACTGGCCGAACCATTTTCAAAACAGATCAAAGCAGCTTCAGCTACACAAATTCAGCCAGATGATAATCCGCATGTTGCAAGTTTGAGAATTCCAGCTTCTGAAAAAGAACAATTGTTTACAAAATTAGAACAGTCGTTAGCAAAGGAACTGGTCAAAAAAGTATTTAAGAAACTGCGGAGTAAATAAAGCAGTGACTACCAAGACTATAAAAATAGCCAAAGAAGAACCTACCAGATTCTGGGAAAAAATTACGTTGGTTGCAGAAATCTCAGCCCGTTGTAGTGCTACAAAAAACAGCCAAAAAGCTTACTGCGAAGTTTTGGAACTGATTCGCCATATCATCCCATACGATGGCGCCTCGCTTTTTCTCGCCAACTCTACTAGTGGAAGTATGGAATGTAGAGCGAATGTTGGTGATCAAGTTGAAGCTTTGAGTATTTTAAAACTTAAAGCTGGCAATGGATTAGCAGGAATGACTGCTCGCAACAAGAAACCGGTACTTCTTAAAGATCGTTCGCACAAATCAGATTTCGATCCGGAAAATGAATATGCGTCTGTTCTCTCAGTCCCCTTGTTGGTAGAAAAAGATGTCATTGGAGTCCTGAATATTGGTTCATATACACCGGGGTTCCTCAAAGATGAACATGTTAAGTTAATGTCTATTGTTGCAGATCAATTTGCAATCTCTATTGAACGAATGAATTTTGAGACCACAATAAAAAATCATAATGAAGAATTGCACCGCGCCCACCAGGAACTAAAGGTTGCGCAGGATAAAATTATCGCTGCCGAAAAATTGGAAGTAGTTGGTGAACTATCTGTCTCGATCAACCATGAGATCAATAATCCATTGGCAGTTATTGTAGGAAATGTACAATGCATGCTCATGCAGCTTTCCGATTCTAATCAAAAAACTCAGGCGCGTCTTAAAAGAATCGAATCAGCAGCTATGAGAATCAGCGAAGTAAATCGTAAACTATTGTCTATCGACCGGCTTGTCACAGAACAATATATGACTGGCAGTAACG
>JAUVAR010000323.1 GCA_030591625.1 Candidatus Zixiibacteriota bacterium | reverse complement strand
TGTATTTTTTTATTTCCACTTCTGACTCAGTTCTAATGGTGCAGTGGGATCCGAGGGGTTTGTATCGTCCTTATAATTGGGGGAATGCATATGATAGTATGATTGCAGCTCATGGTGATCCGAGACCGGGGAGCTTGGAGGAAAATATTGCCAAGAGAGAACGTGATAGGGCAAAACGAATAGAGGATTCTACTAATTGGGCGAACGCACCAAAGATCAAACCAAGCCCACAGTTAACTGAAGCTGTGATTGACAGTTTGAGAGTGGTCTTTAAACTGGAAAAATTATACATACAGGAGAAATCACCGCTGGAAGATGAAGATGTTGAGATTAAAAGGATCGGTGATACTCTTTATTACAGGCAAAGGGGAAATAGTCGGTTTCAGCGCAAACATTATCGTGAACGCAGAGCTTACGGTAAAAAAATCGATAATGGGATTTTCACAGAATTTCCTGATGAGGCAGAATTTGATGTCACTCTAACGCTTGATACGGATCAGAAGTTATCAGATGCATCAGGTTTGATAGATTCGCTCACTCCTGGTAAATGCTGCGATTTCTATCTGATACGAACAAATTTAGGTTTACTAAAGAGAATTGATAAGTTGGGAATCGATATAGACTTTGATTTCAGATGGTTGGAACAAAACAGCGTAAATAACTCGGCAACTGGAGATTTATAATAAGTTATCGATCTCTAGCTACAGGGAACCCTGGGGGCGGAAATACGTTAAAATTCTAAATTAGTAAAATGCCGATTCTGTTGCTTTTTGTGGCAGTTTAGACATATATTCGTGGCTGTTTGATGATAGCCTGCATGGATAAAGTAAGGATAGAATATGAGCGCTTTCTTTTCGAAAGATAAAGATGAAACACCCGGCCTCGGTCGGGTCAAAACGATAATCGCAATCGCCTCCGGTAAAGGTGGGGTTGGCAAATCGACAGTCGCTGCCAATCTTGCGGTTGCTCTCAAAGATCAAGGTGCAACTGTTGGGCTTATGGATGCTGACATTTATGGGCCGAGTCAGGTTGGTATGCTCGGTTCAGATGGAGCGCAACCGAAGACTGGGGATGGAGTGCTATACCCAAGCGAACAGCACGGCATTTATTTTGTCTCGATGGGTTTGCTTACCGATAACGATTCGCCAGTAATCTGGCGGGCACCGATAGCAATGAAAATGATTCAGCAGTTTCTTGGATCGGTTGTTTGGGGTGAGCTTGATTATTTGTTGATTGATCTTCCGCCGGGAACAGGTGATGTACAATTGACACTCGCGCAGCAGGCACAACTCTCGGGTGCAGTTATTGTAACAACACCTCAGGAAGTGGCACTTGGGATCGCCCGCAAAGGTCTCCGGATGTTTGAGCAGGTTAAAGTGCCGATCATCGGTATCATTGAAAATATGTCGGGCTTCACCTGTCCGCATTGCCAAAAAGAAACTGCGATTTTTGCAAAAGGTGGTGGCGAGACAATGTCAACGAGTGTTGGAACAACATTCCTTGGATCGTTGCCATTGGATCCAGAAATTATGATGAGTGGTGACACAGGTCAGCCAGTTCTTCTAAAGGGCAAAGATAGTCCGGCCGCAAAAGCAATTTTGAAGGTTACTGCAAATGTTGTCAGACGAATAAAAGAAGTCAAAGAGCAGGTAGGCGAACGTCCGAAAAAATATGAAGTTGCAGCAAATGGCAATTTTGATATTACGTGGCCTGACGATTCGGTTAGTTCGTTCGAGCCGTTCTATCTTCGTACAAATTGCCCGTGTGCAAAATGTGTTGATGAAGATACCGGTGTGCGGACACTTGATGCGGCATCGATACCACTTGATATAAAAATACAGGGTGCTAATCCGGTAGGTAACTACGGAGTCGCTCTGCAGTACTCCGATGGTCACAACACCGGAATATATTCATTCACCTGGTTCAACGAGAAGATGGGTGAGGCAGGTAAATCAGAAGGTGAAAAGTTTTCAGTATAGAGGAAAGAATTATGTCAGATAATCAAGATATTAAAATAACCGGTCAACCGACGCTTGACCCTCAGGTTTGTAAATTTACTGTTGATCGTCCGTTGCTTGAATCAGGCGCGTTCAACTGTCGTGACAAAGAGAAAGCCGAAAGCTCGCCACTATTGAAGGCGTTGTTTGCAATCGATGGTATCGCGCAGGTGCATGTCGCAGGTGATACGCTTACAATTGCTAAGGGTAACGAAGAAGCCTGGCAGATACTTGGGAAACAGATCGGTGCGGTTGTTCGTGAACAGGTTACATCAGGTGTCGAATTGATTGACCTGACTGCTTTGAATGGAACGCCTGCTGAGGAAGAGATACGCCAGAAAATTGAAAAGCTCTTTGAAGAATCAATCAACCCACAGATCGCATCGCATGGTGGAGTGGTCGAGCTGGCTGATGTCAGTGGAACGGTTGTATCGGTCAGGCTTGGTGGAGGATGTCAGGGATGTGGCTCTGCAAATGCTACACTTAAGCAGGGAATCGAAGTAGCGATCCGTGAGATAGTTCCTGAAGTAACAGAAGTACGAGATGCAACCGATCATGCCTCGGGTGTGAACCCGTATATGTAATATGATAAAGTCAGATGTGGACATCTGACTGACACGAGAAAATTGCTTCGGCGGGTCTGGATTCAGGCCCGCTTTTTTAGTGCCTACTATCACTTTTCTGGTTTTAATAGAGTTTTTGTTTGATATTGGGGGTTTTTCGGATTATACATCAGGTATGAGAATTTTAGGGATTGACCCGGGAATGGGTACCACTGGTTATGGTATGATTGAGGCGCGGATGGGGCGAATCTATTTGCTTGAGGGGGGAGTGATTCGGACCAAGGGAACTTCCGAAACGGCGTTTCGGCTTTTGGAAATCCGTAAAGGGATTAGTGAGATAATCACTCAATTTTCACCTGATGTGATGGCGGTCGAAAATCTGTATTCGCATTATGCTCATCCGACAACTGCAATTATTATGGGTCATGCGCGAGGTGTTATGTTTTTGGCGGCTGCTGAGGCTGGTAT
>JAUVAR010000127.1 GCA_030591625.1 Candidatus Zixiibacteriota bacterium | reverse complement strand
ATATAATGCTTAAAATATTCGGACGAATACTACTGGTTTTTGGACTCCTGTTTGCATGTGCAGCCGGATCACTCACCGTCCAAAGTTCTACTTTCAACCAAAGAGATGATCAATACAGACTCCTCGGTTTGAAAAGAGCACGCGAAGCATACGAAGTGGCCCGCTCAGAATATGACCGTCAGACAGAACTGTTTAACCGCGATTTGATCACGAGAACAGATTTGGACAGAGCAAAGAGCTTCTTTGCCGACGCAGAAGTAAACTATCAACAGTCTCTTTTGGCTGTTCTATTTGAAGAGAAATATGTTTCTGTCCAGAAAGCTATCAAGTATCAGGCCGAAGATGGCACGAAACATGTCCGTGTCACATTGGCTAATCTATCCGGTGGTTCGTCCGAATTTCAAGCTCTTATAGGTATAGAAGATGATCTTTTTCAGGCTCTTAAACCTGAGGTCATTCATAATGTTTATATTTCGATTTTAAATGATCAGCAAGCGACAATTTCACAACCCTACGAATACAAAATTGATGAACTCGTTTATGGTAAACCACAAGTAGTTGACTTCACGCTCCTTCAAGACCTTGATGAAGTAACAGTCTATTTGATCTATGGTAATGGCTCTCAACGAAACATGAAAGTGTTCCTGCAAAAAGATGATTCCGAGAACAGAGTTGCAGTTCAGTCAGAACAATTTTCTCAGGAAGTTGAACTTGGCAAAAAAGCAAAGTATGACCTTACACTTGAACTTTTTAGTGGTATCGATAATACTTTCAGTCTTGAAGTTGTTAATCTTCCACGCCAGATTGGACGCTTCTTTAGCGATAAGCGAAGCGGTGCTCGACTTAGTCAGTTGAAATTCACCGAGTCAACAAACTCAAAACGAGCAGAACTTGAGATATCTCTTCCCGAACGCCCCACCGACCGAGTTGTTATGGATCAACCTATTACGTTCTACGTTCTGGTCTTACCGAGAGACAAAGCTGCTGCGATCAAGAATGATCGTGACCGCATTTGGACACTTGAGAAAATCAAAGAACTTGGGGTCGGATACGTAGTGCTCGAACTTGTTCCCAAAGGAATTGGCGAACTTGTTGTTCGTGCCCCGCAATTGTATCATTCTATTATGGCCGACGAAAAAGTTACGATGTCAATTGATGTCACCAACGAAGGAAGCCATCGCCTTGATAATATCCAGGTCAAACTTGATCTACCATTGAACTGGAGCAAAGAAATAAGCCCGAAAACAATTCCAAGTCTTGATATTGGTGAAGATGCACGTATAACGCTGACTTTCATTCCACCACCCGAAGTTTCTGTAGGTAAATATGAAGTACGCGTGCGAACATCCGCCGAATCCAACACACAACCTATTACAGGTGAAGACAAAGCGGTAACAGTTGAAATTGAACAACAGACTAATCTCTGGATTACAGCTCTGATCGTATTCGTGCTAATAGGATTGATCGGTGGTATGGTCTCCTATGGAATAAAGCTCTCCCGAAGATAAGAAAGTGAACTAATAGAGGTAAATCATGATTAACGAAATATCAAAACAACCATCTCCGATGCTACAAACGAACAATCTTACCAAACGATACGAAGATGGTGTGCTTGCTCTGGATAGTCTCACTTTGGAAGTAAACCCGGGTGAGCTGTTTGTTATGCTTGGTGGTAATGGTGCCGGTAAAACTACGACGATCAACCTGTTTCTGAATTTTATTGAACCAACCTCGGGTGAAGCATCAATCAACGGTATTGTTACACACAAAGAACCACTTGAAGCAAAAAAGCATGTCGCTTTCGTTTCAGAAAATGTCATGCTCTACCAAAATTTTACAGCTATTCAGAATCTTGATTTCTTTAGTAAAATTGGAGGACATTCAGATCTCAGTCGCGACGATTATCGTGATGTCCTCAATCGCGTTGGGCTTGCCGAAGATGCCCACAACAAAAGACTCAAGGGTTTCTCCAAAGGTATGCGCCAAAAATGCGGTATCGCAATAGCGATCTTAAAAGATGCCCCTGCAATTCTATTGGATGAGCCAACAGCTGGACTTGATCCTAAAGCTGGATATGAATTCATCCGTCTTCTTGATTCACTCAGAAGTGAAAACAAAGCGATCCTTATGTCAACCCATGATATTTTCAGAGCAAAAGAAATTGCCGATACAATTGCCATCATGGATAGTGGTCGCATGATAATGAAAGAACCGGCGGCCAACTTAGCCGACCAAAACCTTGAAGAATTATACCTGCAATACATGGCCGGTCATGATACCAAAGCAGCAGGTTAGCGAAAGGTTGGCAAAATGCTTAAAATTATAATTGAACGAGAAATAAAAGATATCGTCAGCTCTACAAAGTTTGCCGTTACTTTTGCCGTCTGTGTTATTCTGATACTCGCATCTTTTTATGTCGGGGCAGCACACTACAACTTAAACAAACAACAATATGATGCCTCAGTAGCCGAAAACCTTCGTCAGATGGAAGGCCTCACCGAATGGTACTCCGTCCGACAGCACAAGGTTTTCATGCCCCCACAACCGTTAGCAGCACTTGTTACAGGCATATCGAACGATATTGGACAAACCGCCGACATGCTTGCCGGATCGCAGGTAATAACCGAAGGTTCTCGTTATAACGAAGACCCTATCTTTGCTGTATTTCGGTTCCTTGACCTGGAATTTATCTTCCAAATTGTGCTTTCGTTGTTCGCTATCCTGCTTGGTTACGATGCAATCAGCGGAGAGAAAGAACGAGGCACACTCAGACTGACCTTCGCCAGCAACCTCCCCCGCAGGACATATATCCTCGGGAAATTGATAGGTTCATTCGCAGCACTTTCATCATCGCTGATTGTAGCCTTAGGGCTTGGATGCCTGTTTCTGCCAATGATGGGAGTTCCTATGTCGGGTGATGAATGGATAAGACTTTTAATTATTGCAGGCTCCGGCCTGCTCTACTTTGGAGTCTTCCTTACTGGATCATTATTTGTTTCAGCCATGACCCAGCGTTCTTCGAGTTCATTCCTTCTCCTGCTTGTAGCCTGGATTTTAGCTGTTATGATTATCCCGCGCGCTTCTGTATTGACAGCTGCTCGGGCAGTTGAAGTGCCCTCAGTTGATCATATAGCTAACCAACGAAGCAGTCTCGCATCTCAGCTTTGGGCAGAGTCTCGTGACGCGATGACTAATTTTAAGCCGGATATTGACGATGATGATCCAGAAGCTATGATGAAAATAGGTTCTATGTTCTCTCAATTTATGGATTCGCTCGGAACTATCAGGAATGATCAAATGTCGGAATTTTCTGATCGTATCAATGAAGAACGATTCAATGCACAGCAGATCCAACAGAATCTTTCTTTTAACTTAGCTCGCATTTCTCCATCAACTTCAATGAAATTAGCCACTTCAAACCTGGCCGGTACCTCTCTTGAATTGACAAAACATTTCCGTGATGAAACGCGCGCTTATCATAAGGTAGTTGGTGATTTCATCCGGGAAAAAACCGGTATGAATCCACATGGCGGTATGATCATTAAGATTAATGACGGCTCAGAGGAACCGGAACCTATTGATCCATCCGAACTACCCTCCTTTGAATATAAACCGATCAGAACCGCAACGGCAATAAACGCAGCTCTACCAGACATTGGACTGCTTGCTCTTTTCAACTTTTTATTCTTCACCGGTGCGGTGATTTCATTCGGACGTTACGACGTCAGATAGAGAGGATTTACATGCTTTCAACATTGATTCAAAAAGAACTCAAAGGAATAATCCTCAGTCCTAAATTTACTGCAACGTTTGCTATTTGCTCAATCTTAATTCTTCTGAGTGTATTCACAGGAATTAGAGAGTATGAAGCTGTCAGCGACCAGTACGACTCAGCAACATCGCTGGTCGAACAGGAACTTCAGGATGAATCCAACTGGGGACATATGTCAACCCGTTCGATACGTAAACCTGACCCTATGCAGATATTTGTGAGTGGCTTAACCTACGACATTGGACGATGGTCACATGTCGAGTCGACTCGTCCGATCAAACTCAAACACAGCCCCTATTCTGATGATCCAATATTCGCTATGTTCCGCCATATAGACTTTGTCTTTATTTTCCAATTTGTTCTTTCGCTCTTTGCCATCTTGTTCACCTTCGATGCGATCAACGGAGAACGAGAATCAGGAATGCTAAAGCTCGTATTTTCGAATTCGATCCCACGCGCAAAATACCTGATTGCCAAAATTATAGGGTCATGGCTTGGTTTAATCCTGCCAATCTCTATACCTATATTGTTGAGTATCCTTCTGGTAATAATTATGGGGGTACCAATGAATGCAATTCATTGGGCAACACTTGCTACCTTGATTGCCCTCTCGGTTTTGATGTTTACATTCTTTATATCTCTTGGTGTTGCTATCTCTGCCTGGACAAAACGATCATCTGTTTCATTCCTGCTTTCACTTGTCATTTGGGTAATGTTTGTGTTGATAATCCCTCGTGCCTCAGTCGCTGCCGCCGAACAGATGGTACCAGTCCCTCGTATCTCTGAGATCGAATCTATTCGCGAAGCTTATGCCAACGACAGATGGAAGACATTTTATGATATATCAGAAGAACGATGGATGACCAGTAGCAATATGAACGAAGAAGAAAGCGAAGAAGAACGTGACCGAGCGATGTGGGACAATATGGTTTTGGAAGATTCTCTGCGTCGTATTGTAGAAATCGAAATTGAGGAATATGAAGTCAGGTTGCTTGAAGAACTAAGACAACGCAAAGCTGGTCAGGAAAGACTCGCGTTCGGTTTTTCTCGTATCTCCCCTTCATCCGCCTACCAACTCGCTGCCTCAGGGCTGGCGGGGACTGATATTGAAATGAAAGATCGCTTCGAAGAATCGATGTCACAATTCAGATCGAGCTTCGTTGATTTCACCGAGAAAAAACAAGCTGAGTCCGGTAACACCGGAGGAATTATGATTTCAATTTCAACCGAAACCGGCATTGATATTAAAGATGGAAGTGATAACTCCGCCCTTGACCTGACTGACATACCTAAATACGAGCAACCCCGAAGATCGTACGCTCAAGCATTCAACTCGACAATTATCGACTTTGGTCTGCTTGCGTTTGCGACTCTATTGATGTTCGTCGCATCGTTCATTGGCTTTCTCAGATACGATGTAAGATAACGCATTCCGAAGTGGAAACTGTTCTCTCGCAGAAGTTGACCCTCCTGCCCTATGCGAAGAACGGTTTCCATTTCGATTCATCTGGTTTTGGTGTCAATAACGAAACAACAATCAAGCAGAACAATGATGCAAACAGAGCTGGATAAATAGTTTGTAGATCAAATGGCTGCTCTAATACTTCCCAAATAATCGTTACAATTGCACCCGCAGCCATTGATGAAACACCTCCGGCAGCAGTTGCACGTTTCCAGAAGAATGCCGCCATCACCGCAGGTGTGATTCCCACTCCATAGATAGTGTATGCATAGATTGCCATCTTAAGAATAGATTCAAAGAAAGCAACTTGAACATAGGCAACAACACCAAGTCCAACAACAGCAATTCGTGAGTATAGAACCATTTGCTTTTGTGATACATCAGGATTCACAAATCGCTGATAAATATCTCGCATCACATTCGTTGCCGGAACTAACAAGAATGAATCAGCAGTCGAAACAATTACTGCAACTATAGCCGACAGACATAAACAGCCTATCAAAATCGGCAAGCTTTCCTTGACCGAATAAAGTATAACCATTTCTGAATCGATATCTTTGTAAATAGCCGAACCGATCACCGCAAGAAATACAATAAGAGTCTCCACACAGATCGTTCCAACAATCCATCCGAGCACCGACCGCTTGGCAGTCGCTTCATCTTTGGCTGCAAAGAATCGTTGATACATACCCGACTCACCAAGCAAAAGTAACATCGTAGGCAGTGCATAAGCAAAAGCCTGAAGCACTGTCAAATTACCGAGAAGAGTAAAATGTGTCTCAGGAAGATTAGCTACTACATTGCTCCAGCCTCCGGCATCTGAGAGCAGGTATGGCAATGCGATGATCAATCCGATCGTCATTATGATACCATTGACAACATCAGTGTATGCGACAGAAACAAGGCCAGCTGTGACAGTGTAACCGATCACAAATAAAGCTGTGATCATTATACCTGTGCTTTCGTTCATCCCTGTTATCAGGTTAAGAACCATCCCCCCCGCTCTAAACTGATAACTTACAATCGCCGTATAGGCAATAATTGTAACTATTGTACCGAGCACTCTCGCCCATTGATTGAATCTTGCCTCTAAAATATCTGGAACTGTGTACTGTCCGAATTTTCTAATCCTGCCTGCAATCAGATAAAGTATGATAAGCGCAAACCAGACACCGGCATTAAACCAAAGTGATGGCAACCCTTCCACATAGGCCAACCCGGCCCCACCAATGATCGAACCAGAACCTATCCAGGTAGCAAGCAGAGTACCTACTAATACTTTAGCCGACAGATTGCGACCGGCGACCATGAAGTCATCCTGTGTTTTCACAGCACGTCCACGCCACGCCCCGAAAATTATTAACGCAAACAGATATACAAGTATTACAATCAAATAGGTATTCATACAATATCCCTCAAATACAATTATGCTGTCAATCGTTAAAGTTTATTCTTAAAGTAATCATAAAGCAACTGATTATAATGACATCCCTGCTCACCTTTGATACCATGCCGTTGATCGGGATAAATCATCATGTCAAATCTTTTGTGTTTTTCCTGAAGGCTCTTTATTAACTGCATACTGTTTTGCACATGAACATTGTCGTCACACATACCATGTACGAGTAATAAATCACCACGCAAACTATCGGCGTACGTCAATACAGACGAAGATTTGTAGCCATCAATATTATCAAGAGGTTTACGCATATATCGTTCAGTATAAATATTGTCGTACAAACTCCAATCAATAACTGATGATACCGCAACTGCTACATCAAAATGATCCGCCCCTGCCGTTATAGCGAGTGCACTCAAATACCCGCCAAAACTACCACCATAAATTCCCACACGAGAGGTGTCGAACCAGGGATATTGCGCCATATAGTTAAGCCCTTCAATTATATCTCCAAGCGCATACTTACCTACCTCAAGAAAGGCTTCATTTTCGAAATGTTTCCCGCGTCCTCGTGTACCACGTCCATCTACAGAAATAACAACCCTGTCTTCTTCAGCCAGCATACTTCGAAAGTACTGCCCGACCCCGCCCCATTGGT
>JAUVAR010000099.1 GCA_030591625.1 Candidatus Zixiibacteriota bacterium | reverse complement strand
TGATGCTCAGATGCCTGGGCAATACGTGCTGCTGATCCTGACAATTGAATGACGACTTCAACCGGATCGCCGGTGTAGAGCTCCCAGCTTCCTTCAAAATAGTCGCGTGGATCAATATCACGAAGTCTGACAAAATGTTCCTGGGTTATTTCTACTGATCTGAGCCTGTCAAGCCTGAAGGTTCTCAGTTCATTACGCAGGTGGCAATACCCTACAAAATAGAAAGCTCTCGCCTTGAATATGATAAAGTATGGATCAATTTTACGCTCGGTTTCACCTGATGTAATTGATACATAATTGACCTTCAAGATAAGGTCATTTTGAACTGCATTTTCGATATCGATGTAGAATTGATCCGGGATTTCCCCACTATCGGATATTGGTATATCAATAGAGGTCGTTTTGATTGATCTTCGCTTTTGTTGTTTGACAGTATCTGAAAGAGATGCTTCGATTTTGGCAGCTACTTGTTTGATAATAGCTGAGTACCTGCTAGTTTTTGAAAGTGGTGATGAATCTACCGCCATCTTAAGAGCGCTGAATTCTTCTAAATCGAAATTAAGCGGAGGGAGGAAATTGTCTGTAGCGAGACGATAACCATTATCGTAATAGATAGGGATATTTGCTTCCGAGAGAGAAATAATATCTCTATAAATTGATCTTTCAGTTACTTCACATTCTTTAGCCAGATCAAGAGCATTAAGATTACGCCTTGATCTGAGCATATTTAGAATAAATAGAAGTCTGTCGTATTTGGCCATTCCCATTTAATTCATTCCTTAACTCTAATAAAGGGGTACTCACTATCCCTGTCAATATGGGATTTTGCCTACACTCTATTCTTTTTCCACTTCCTCCCCCTCTCATAACATAAGCACCCCCTTATCGTAACCCAATGCCTACCATCGACTTGAAGATGAGCTTAGCTTGGGCATAAGGTTTGCACTTAGAAGGTCAAACCTTTAATGAAACGCCCTAACAAAAGGGGGGGTAACGATGAATCGAAATAGAAGAAAGCCAACACCAACAAGTTCAGAATCGTTTCTTGAAACCAATCTATTCAGATTTGGAACAAGAGCAATTATTGGCCTTGCCATTATAGTTTTATTTTTGAGCTTGTCTCAATGTACGGTGAAATCACCGGAAGCTCCTCAATGGACAACCTCTCTCGCAGTTCCTGTCATTAACCGGACATATCCAATGACTGAGTTGATTGATAAAATGGAAACTGATGAGATTGAGATTATCGGTGATACTGCTATCCAGATCAAATTTGAAGAATCTATCGATACAGTATTCCTTGAGCAAACTGATCTCTCTGTCCCTGATATAGGCACATCAATTTCTCAATTGGTAGGAACGATTGAAATCACTCCGCCGGCATCTGGTCCGGTTACGATTGATCTGATTGATATTGTTCCAATTATTGCTGCTGTACCAGATACCTTTATATCACTTCTAACAGATCTTCCCCCAATCACATCGTTCACAACTGCAACGATTGCATTTGGTCGTGTTTGGGTTGTGATATCGAATAACCTCGCTGTGGACATTGATACGATTACAATATATTTGTATGACGTCGGTGATCCACTTAATCATGTGTTAATAGATACTCGATCTCTTGCCAGTACGATACCTGATGGTTCTGCTGACTCTCTTGAGTTTTCCCTCATAGGTAAAACAATTTCAGGTAGTCTTCGTGCCACAACGATATTGCATACACCGGGCGGAGTATCTCTCCGAGCTGGCGCGAAGTCGCTAACGATTGAAATGAAATTCAATGCCCCGTTGATTATAAGTTCTGCAACTGGGGCAGCAGTTCCTTCGATGACCTTCGCTGATACAACATTAGTACAGCTAGGTTCGGTAGGTGATCCTGATTTGATTCATTCTGCAAGCCTTACAACGGGCAGTTTGGATTTAACATTAGCAAATACATCATTCTTTTATGTAACGATTAATATTACGATTCCTGATCTGAAGCAAGGGGGATCACCTCTTACAATTAGTCCGGTCGTTGGTCCTAATACGTCATCAGTTTTGTCAATAGACTTATCATCTTATACAATTGAGCCATCTGATCTAACGGCACCTCAGCACATGGAATTGATTGTTGAAGCTGTAACTGATTCGAATCGTGTTGATATCAATCAGGCACAGAGTTTCTCTGCCACCGCCTCAATAAACTCATTGGCCTTTGCATCTGTAACCGGTGTTTTCTCTCCGAATTCAACAACTATTACGCCAATTTCATACGGACTTGAACTTCCTGATGGTTTTAATTCTGTTGAGATGCCAAATGCTGTAATCATTTTGACTGTTACCAACGATGTTGCAATGAGTGGATTTCTAAATCTCCAACTTAATGGCTCAGGCGGTCAGCAACTCGATATCGACGAAAATATTCTGGCTGGAACGGTTGGCGGTCCAACAACGACAATAATTACGATTGATACAGCTGGATCATTCTTTAATCCGGTACCAGATAGTGTTACGCTAACAGGTTGGGCAACATTTGGCGATGGTGTCACGGTTGGTAGTCTGACAGCCAGTGATTTTGTACATGCCAAAATTGAAATTATATCTCCACTTGATCTTATTGTAACTCAAACAACAATAGATCTCGATGTTGAATCTACCGATATCGACACCGAAGATATTGATCTTATCACAGATAATGTTGAAGAGATTCGGTTCATCTATGAAATAGACAATGGCCTGCCTATCGGGCTTAGTACATCTATTTTCATAAGCAATTTATCAACAGTTTCCTCGTCGATCTTTGATCTTGAAATCGGCAGCATTACATCGTTGCCTGCACCAACAGGTCCTGGTGGACGTTCTACCGGATCAACTCTGTATAGTGATACTGTTCTTTTGAGCAATGCTGACATTCAGGTTTTAAATTCGGATTCACTCTATTTCCAAACTCAGATAACTCTCAACAGCACCTCTGGTCAGACGGTCAGTCTGCTCCCTGATGATGCTTTAACTATCACCGGCCGTATCGAAGTTGATTACATCTTCGACGGTGATTTCTAAGGAGGATCAGATATGTCTGCAAAGAAAAACTGCAATGATCCTCAAATGAAATTGGGAGAAGATAAAATGAAATTGATGAATATATTTATAGTCGCATTACTTGTTATCGGGATAGCTGTTCCCAACGCCGTTGGCGGCCAGTCCTCTTCCCGGGCAGTAGCTATGGGTGGAGCCTATACCTCACTGGCGACAGGTGTTGATGCAGCCCGTTATAATCCGGCCAATCTTGGCTTGACTGATTACCGTGCCACCAGTATTGAACTGGTAGGTGTTGGTGCTAACATTACCAACAACTCATTTTCGCTATCTGATTACAATAAGTATTCGGGAGCGATTTTAACTACTGATGACAAAGAATATATCCTTGGACAGATTCCTACCGAAGGTTTGAAGCTTTCTGTTGAGGCAGAGGCAGCTGCGATGTCGGTAGCTTCGGGGCCATTTGCTTTCTCTGTGATCGGGGTTGGACTGGCCAACATGAATCTTAGCAAAGATATCTTTGAATTAATAATGAACGGTAACACGTACGCAGATACGATCGACGTTACCGGATCATACTCTGAAGCGCTCAGCTATGTATCGGCAGGACTATCTTATGGTCGTCCAGTATATAATTCTGGTTCACGTCAGTTAGCTGTAGGTGCAACCTTCAAGTATATCCGTGGACTGGCCAACGAAGAAGTACTTGAACTCGAAGGAATTGCATCAACGGAGACGAATGGTTTCTTCGGTGAAGGAAACATGGTCGCGCGTACTGCCTCCGGCGGTACAGGTTTCGCTCTTGATCTTGGTGCTGCTCTTATACTGAATAAAGATTACACCGTTGGTGTTAATTTCTCAAATATCATAAGCAAAGTTAACTGGACAAATAATGCCCAGGAATTCGGTTATGAATTCAGCTTTGATACTGCGACGATAGATAACTGGTCGAGTGATCAGATAGTCTCGAATGATTATACAACCGACCTAACGAGTTACTCAACCGGTCTTCCATCAACTATGACTATTGGATTTGCCAAACGTTCTGGCAAGTTCCATTGGAGTGTTGACTGGGAGCAAGGCTTTAGTCGTACAGCTGGTTCATCGAGTAAGCCACGTATATCGGCTGGTGTTGAATCAACAAAATTAGGCTTCATGCCACTTAGGGCTGGTTACTCACTCGGTGGTGACAAAAGTGCGGCTTTCTCGATTGGATCAGGATTATATCTTTCCAAATTCCACATCGATTATGCCGTTGTAAGTGGCTCTTCCCTCTCGGGATACTCGAGCAAGGGATTAAATCTGGCTGTCTCTACAGGTTTGTACTTTTAGGGTTAATGGGGTAATATTATGAACAGTAATCGCAAGTTGAAAATCGGTCTGACTTTTATGTCAGTAGTCTGTGGGGTGGTGCTCTTGGCATCGCAGGCATTCGCAATGCCACCTCATCCTTCTCTGGTTGAGAAACAAAATGCTAATGGTGCTTCCATGTCTGTATTGTCAGACAAAGTGAAACCGGAAGGTCTCAATGAACCTTCTGATTTTTTCTCGAAGTTCCTTGATGCGAAGAAAGAACGTATGAATAGTTCTGCTTCGCTTGCACCAATAAGTGGAACATTCAAAATACTGGCGTTGCTTGTTGATTTTTCTGACAATAATTCGCAGGCGAGTGCCACTTTCTTTGATTCGCTTATATACGATTCAGTTGGCGCAACGATAAGAGATTATTTTGATGAAATCTCTTATGGTCAGCTTGATCTCGTAACTGTTAACCTGCCTTCCGGAATTGGATGGACTCGCGCTCCCCAAACATACGCATACTATGTTGACGGACAGCGAGGACTCTACGGTACTTACCCGCAAAATTCCAGAGGTATGGTTGGTGATCTTGTAAATCTTGTTGATCCAGTCGTTGATTTTTCACAGTACGATAATGACGGCGATGGGTACGTTGATGTATTGTTGGTTATCCATGCAGGTACCGGAGCTGAACTTTCCGGGAGCGACGATGATATACATTCGCACAAATGGTCTCTGCCTTCCGGTGGAACTTCAAAAGATGGTGTAATAATATATGATTTTACTGTTCAGCCAGAATACTGGTTTTCCGCAGGTGATATGACGACGGGCGTTTATGTTCATGAGCTCTGTCACGGTTTTGGTTTGCCTGACTTATATGATACAGACTATTCGTCAAATGGTATTGGCGATTGGGGTATCATGTCTTTTGGAAGTTGGAATGGACCGGGTAATCTGGGTGGGTCTCCTGCACATCCTTCTGCATGGAGTCGAATACAGATGGGCTTTGCAACTGCTGTTGAAGTAACCGGAAATATGAACAACCAAACTATTACACCGGTTGCAAGCGGTGGATCAATTTTCAGGGTACCAATAATTGGCGGATCGGCCGGTGAGTATTTCCTGATTGAAAACAGACAACAGACAGGATATGACTCTTATTTACCATCATCAGGGCTCTTGATATGGCATATCGATTCCACCAAGACAAATAATACTGAGGAGTGGTATCCCCCTATGGCAACTTCTGCTCATTACAAAGTTGCATTGGTACAGGCAGATGGAAATTTTGACATTGACAAGAAAAGCAATACTGGAGATATTGGCGATCCATATCCGGGGTCAACTGGAAATACTTCATTTTCGGCTGGTTCATCACCTGCTTCGGACTCTTATTCGGGCGGAAGCTCTATAACAGCTGTGACTAATATTGTTAATTCGGGTCAGGATGTAATTGCAGACATTTTTGTAGGCGTAATTGCTGCGGTTGATGATGACTTGAGCAATGGTCTTCCATATAATGCCGAACTTGGTCAGAACTATCCGAACCCATTCAACCCAACAACGAATATCAGTTTTAGCTTGAACCGTTCGTCTCAGGTTGATCTGTCTGTTTATAATATCCTTGGTAAGAAAGTAGCGACAATCATTGAAGGGGAAGTAAATGCAGGTACTACTTCAATCCTTTGGGAAGCGAACGATGACGACGGACAACCACTTTCGTCAGGTATCTACTTCTACCACCTTACTGCGGGTGAAACCCAAGTAAGTGGAAAAATGGTGTTGCTAAAATAGAATTGAATTAAAATTCAGACTCAGGCGTAACTACCCCTGCGCCAGCTTGTGATTGAAGGCCCGTTCATAAAAGAGCGGGTCTTCTTATTATTGTTACCTTTTCCTGGCACCAACATGTTGCGGTGCGCCACGCTGTGCTTTTTTATAATGCATATAGCATGACTTGCATCGCTTAGGATCTTCCGTGTATCCACGTTCTGCGAAATACTCCTGAGCTGCTCCCGTGAATACAAATTCTTCTTCACACTCGCAGCAAATAAGTACTCGAGGCTCAAAGCCATTAACCATCAACATCCCCCTCTCTACAAATAGAAACACCTTCCTTGATGTTTCTCAAGTCGATATAAGACGTTAGAGGTTAACTATAGATAAACCCCATGCGGACATAATTGTCAAGAATAAAATTCAGTATAAAACAATGTCTTAGAAAGGATTGCAGGGAGAGGTTGCGCCCGAAGAGAAAAGATAACCAATTAACTTGGTAAGATCACCTATATCTATTATATCGTCACAGTTGTAATCACCTGATTCTGCAACAGGTCGTGGCTCACCCCCATTGATAAACAGATATCCAATTAGTTGGGTAAGATCACCTATATCAACATCGCCGTTGAAATCGGTATCACCACGTTGCAGAACAGTAAAGGCAAGACCTTCAAATTCTACAAACACTACAGGATCGGTTTTAGACTCAGCTCTGAAGTAAAGAGGTTCACCAAAGCCAAGCGGAGTACCAACAGTTGGCAATATTGTTATTGCGACTATTTCGGAAGAATCTGATCGTACATAGCGTTCTTCGATTGTATCTGTGATCCATCCAAGTGGATCTGTAGAGATCAAACGAAAGACATCATCAATAGGAGCCGGGTTGTGTAATTCTACTTCGATTATTCTCTCTTTTCCCGAATAGATCATAGAATCTGTCAGAATAGTTGGTGAAATTGCATTATCACCGAAGAGATTCGCAGAGTACGTAAACGATGCTGGATTAGAATATTCGGAGATATTGATTCCTATAAGTGTGATAGTTTGATACGTATCGAAATCATTAACAGAAATTGAGCCTTCAAAGTCATCCTGTGAAAGAACGATTTTTTCGTAATAGTGCTCACTATTGCTAACAGACTTAATAATATATGCAGCCCAATCAGTGCCACTCTCTCCGGAGAAATCGATTTTTAAATTCTTGGTAGTACCGCCCGGTAAAAATCTAATATAACAAGAACCGTATCCGGCAGGATCTACAGGCGACAATTTGCTCACTTGAGGATAACTAATCCATTGTTTATCTACAGCAACCAAAGGATAATCTGATGCTTCGTCATAATGCTGGCCGTCGTTACGAGAACCGGTGATGTAATTCCAAACTGTAAACTCGGCAAAAGCAGAATCTATGGTCCAACCATAATTAGCAAGGAGCGTATCGGCCATCGCATTATAAATATTATCGTACCTGGCACCCTCCCATGCAGAACGCATCAAGGAAGTATCAAATCGTTCGGCCAGTGATGTTTCCCATATAAACGAGGAGTACATGTGCAACGACGATTCCATCAAAGATTTATCGGGTGAATTAAAGAATGTAGGGAGATAATTATGATTGTCATCTACGGCATCAAAGACGATATCTTCAAACCAGGTAGCATCAAGCTCCATCCCCCAAGCCATTGCTCCGGCATCATAAGCAAACTGGACACAATGCTGTAACTCATGGGCACATGTTGCTTTGGCGGCTCCGGCGATATTTCCTTCGGGGTCATTGTTTGGTGAAAATCCAATGAATGTATTATGCAGAACGAGGTAGCAGGAATAGTCATTCCATGGTGCTGGACCGGGAGCTTCGGGAACGGCATATCCGTAATAGGCCATATTTTCAAAATAGACATCAAGCGTTGAGTCTCCCCCGGCATTATCTGGAATAGGTAACAAATAACCCAACTCGATATGTTTCGCCAGAGTTGTATCACAATACAATGCGCATTTTTCAACATAATCAGGTATGCCACTAACATCGTTGTCAGTCATATTTACAGCATGAGTACCAATCGTATCATAATGAAGAAGGAAAAATCCTGAAGGTGAACGATAGGTCAAATCTCCACCTGGCCGGGCCAGCAAGGCATCAATCTTGCCCCTGCTGTCATCCGAAAGATTATCCCATAAACCAAGCACTTCTATAATTGCCATCGTTGCACCACGACCGTAGAGTTCGGTATTATTGTTTAGATAGATACCTGTGGGGAGACTGGTCGGATCTTTAATAGCTCTGATTGTTCGCAGAGCCCATTCATCAATACTGAGTTCACCGGATGAATACTCTGCAGCAATTGTCTGGAGCGTATTGTCAGCGGCAATTTCTGTGTCTGCTCTCTCGGCATAAGAGATTGACGATGCGAGTAACAGAGTGCACAATATGTAAAAGAATTTTTTCATTATTTTTATGGTCAGACCTTTGTATGATTGATCGACTGCATTGCGTCAAAACTGAATCAGCTAATAATGACAACTAACTGATCTTATGATAAAAGTACAGCCCTGACAAATGACAAGTATTGTACAATTTA
>JAUVAR010000273.1 GCA_030591625.1 Candidatus Zixiibacteriota bacterium | reverse complement strand
TTGAAGACGGTCAATGTAACCCCGAAAATGTTACAACTATGTCAGGTGAAGAGATCACCGAAAAGATTGAAGGAAGAATTGTTCGACTGGTCGGAATCGAATCAAATAGACTCAATTTAAATGGAAGTACCGACATTGCAGAGTTTGAATATGATGCGAGTGATATTATAAATCTCGCTCGTACAAAACTGTCGGCCGGAGAAATCCCCGATTTATCCAAGCTCGAACCTCTCTATATGAAAAAATCTCAGGCCGAGTTGAATTTCGATGAGCGAAACAAATAATATCGACTCAATTCGAATCCGAGAGGTGGTCCGGGCTGATCTTGATTCAGTCGTGATTCTCGAACATGAAATCTACTCCGATCCCTGGTCCAGAACAGCTTTTGAGGATGCTTTGGAAGCTGAGAACTGGGACAGTTGGATTGCTGAAACTGAAAGTGGCATAATAGGTTACGCCTGCACTATGACTGCAGCAGGGGAGTGCCATCTGGCTAATATAGCCATTACCCAACATCATCGCAGGAAATCGGTTGCAAAACGGCTTATGGATCATATCTTAGATATCGCAATCAGAAATGAATGCGAGAAAATGCTCCTGGAAGTGCGACCATCCAACTTGGGTGCAATCGCGTTCTATGAGAAATTTGAATTTGAAAGATTATACGTCAGACCGAATTATTATCACGATCCGAAAGAAGATGCCCTCGTGATGATAAAAGATCTGACTGCTATAGAAAAATAACAGGTGACCATGGAATGGTTTAAGAAAACTAAATCAGGTCTTGTCTCGCAGGAAAAGAAAAATATCCCTGAGGGTCTTTGGACCAAATGTCAGTCCTGCGGCGAGATCGTTTATACAAAAAAGATGGAGGACCTTTTCTGGGTCTGTCCATCCTGCAATTATCATTTCCGATATACATCAAAACAATACATGGCCTTATTGTTGGATGATGCGAAGCTCGATGAATTTGACACCAACGTTCATTCGGTTGATCCGCTTAAATTCAAAGACTCCAAAAAATATTCTGACCGAATCAAGGCAGCCAACGAAAAGTCTGGTGGTACCGAAGGTCTCATAACAGGACTTGCCTCAATGGGGCAAGTGCCTATTTCATTTTCGATAATGGATTTCGCATTCATCGGTGGCTCAATGGGATCAGTTGTCGGTGAAAAGATTGCACGTTCAATCGAACGAGCGATAGATAAAGGGATTCCACTAATTATTGTTTCATGTTCCGGTGGAGCAAGAATGCAGGAAGGTATTCTTTCGTTAATGCAGATGGCCAAAACATCCGCTTTGCTTTCTGTCCTGGCCGAAAAGAAATTACCATATATATCTGTTCTGACTAATCCAACAACTGCGGGTGTGATGGCATCGTATGCATCGCTCGGTGATGTTATCATCGCAGAACCAAAAGCATTGCTTGGATTTGCTGGACCTCGTGTCATTCAACAAACAATTGGACAGGAACTCCCCGAAGGATTCCAATCATCTGAATTCTTTATGGACAAAGGCTTTCTTGACAAAATCGTGCACCGGGCAGAACTTCGCGACACAATAATAAGCCTGTTAAAGTATATGTGGAAACGCTGATGAAGCGTCACACCTACCAAAAAGCTGAACGGTTCATTCTCTCCCGCGAATTCTTTGGGATGAAATTAGGTCTTGAGAATATAACTGAATTTCTCGATTCAATTGGCACTCCTCAAACTCAGTTTACAACTATTCATATCTCGGGAACGAATGGCAAAGGTTCAACGGCTGCCATGCTTGCATCGGTTTTGAACAAGGCAGGTTATAAGACTGGATTATTCACTTCGCCTCATCTGGTAAGTTTTCGTGAGAGAGTTAGAGTGAACAACGAACTGATTCCGAAAAGGGCAGTTATTTCATTCATTGATCGACACCGTGCTACCCTTGTAAAAAAAAACTTTCGTTTTTTGAGCTGGTAACCGCTCTTGCGCTTGATCATTTTAAGCGAAGTAAAGTAGATGTCGCCGTCATAGAAACCGGACTTGGCGGCAGACTTGATGCAACCAACGTTCTGAATCCGGTTCTGACAATTACGACCCAAATCGGACTTGACCATATGGAAATACTCGGTTCGACAATTCAGCAAATCGCCTCTGAAAAAGCGGGTATTATTAAACCCCAAGTTACTCATCTGATCGGGTTGTTGGACAAACAATCAGAAAAAGTTATGCGCAATGTTTGCAAAAGCAGAAAAGCTGATCTTGTAAAACTAAATAGAAAAGATTTTTCTGTATATAAGAAAACGCACAAACTCGATTTTGATGACTCGAATCTCAAGCTCAAGAACATAAGTCCCGGATTATGGGGAGAACATCAACTCCAAAACGCTGCTCTGACGATTAAAGCATGTGAACTATTACAGCAAAAGAATTTCAAATTCTCAAAGAAGGCTATCCGTGTCGGACTGGAAGCGGTTGAGTGGGCCGGTCGTTTTCAAGTAGTAAAATCAAAAAATAATAATAGTTTAGTGCTTGATGTATGCCATAATTATTCCGGTGCCAAAGCATTTGTCTCTGGATTTAAAACCAAATTCCCTGGACGTAAAACAACAATGATAATTGGTCTGGTAAAACGAAAAGAACACCAGAAAATTATAACCGAACTTGCAAAAGTAGCTGATAGCTTTCTGCTTGTTCCGATGAAAACAAAACGTTCAACAGATTTGGGTCAGATGATAGCAAAGATCAACTGGTTGGGTTGCCCAGTCAGTAAATTTTCATCGCTTAAAACTGCATGGTCGTATCTGTTGAAAACAGCTTCTCCTGACGATATTATTAGTGTTACAGGATCGCACTATCTGGTTGGTGAGTTCCTCGGAACGATAGAAATGAATTAACGACAAGACAAGGTGATAAATAAACAGTGACTGATTTTGATCAAGAGAGATTCGATGCCCTGCTCGCTACCAACAGGCAGTTAAAGCGGAAGATATTCGATCTCTATACTGTTTTTGAAATTAGCAGAAACTTCAATGCTGTTCTCGATTATCATTCACTGATTGATTCATTTATCTTTACCTGCTTAGGACAAGCTGGCGGACTCAAAGGAACTATCTATCTGGAAAAAGAGGATGAGCCAGACAGGTTATATCCGGCGATGTCAAAAGGTTCGGGGGAACTACCGGCATCCGATCAATTCATCATGGCGGAATCAGATCTAACCTCCCACCTCACAAGATTGAACCGTCCGGTATTAACTAACTCACTTATTGATGATCTTTCGCCCGGTCATGCCGTGAATATTCTTGGATTATTCAGATCAGGTGTTGTTGTCCCGCTCATTTATCAAACAAGACTTAGTGGTATTTTCATTATTGGTGAAAAAATAAATGGTGATGACTACGGTACTGATGATATTGAATTTCTCTCGATCCTGGGTAATCAAATTGCGGTTGCGATTGAAAACGCAAGGCTTTACGAGGGTGAACGATCTGCCATGAATCAACTTCAGGCAGCTCAGGAACAACTTCTCAGAAGTGAAAAACTTGCGGCGCTTGGAGAAATGTCTGCCAAGGTAGCACATGAAGTAAACAATCCACTTGGGATAATAAAAAATTATCTCCTTTTATTAAAACGTCAGCTAAAAGAAGATTCAGAACCGAAAGAACTTGTTGGGGTTGTTACAGAAGAGATTGACCGGATTGCCCGGATTGTAAAACAATTGCTTCAATTCCATCGACCACAACCAATTCCGAGATTTGAAATCAATCTTAATATTCTCTTGACCAAGTTGCTTAACTTTATGCAACGGCAACTCAATACCTCGGGTATTGAATTGATCAAAGATTTTTCTGAC
>JAUVAR010000077.1 GCA_030591625.1 Candidatus Zixiibacteriota bacterium | reverse complement strand
TTGATATGCAGTCTGAGCATGAACGATATTTGACCGAGAAGAAATTCAAAAAACCGGTTATCGTTTATGATTATCCCGAGGGGATAAAATCGTTCTATATGAAAGTGAACGAGGATGGCAAGACTGTGCGGGCGATGGATGTTCTTGTGCCGGGCGTTGGTGAGATTATTGGTGGCTCACAACGTGAAGATCGTCTTGATGTTTTAGAAGCGAGGATGAAGCAAAAAGGTATGACCGATATTGAGAATTACTATTGGTATTTAGATATCCGCAAATATGGTTCAGTGCCTCATTCTGGTTTTGGTTTGGGTTTTGATCGTGCGATTATGTATATCACAGGAATGCAGAATATCCGCGACGTACAATCATTCCCGCGTGTCCCTCGCTGGGCTAAGTTTTAGATTTAGATTTAGATTTTAGAGACGACCCCTCCCGATATATAAAAAATCCCCGCATCGGGGGGGAGGGTACGACACGGGGGAATGCAGCAAATTGGACAGGTCATATATGACAAAGGTCATAAATGACAGAAGTCATAAAACTGCTGCAATATCTTACCACTTACAATTATCTAAACTGTTACCCGGACAAGGCGTATAGGTTATGCACGGGGTTAGCTCGGGTTTTGTTTAATGAAAAAAGAGATTATAAAAAAAGGGAATCGGTGTGAACCGACTCCCTTGATTTACTACGATCTATAAATTACAGCTTAAGCTGCTTTAGTTGGAACTCGTCAATTTGAATTTGTTGACGATACCCTTGAGGTTTTCGGCCTGCTGGCTGAGTTGTTCGCATGCGGCGGCAGACTGTTCTGCACCTTTGGCTGTCTCTGCAGTGACCGTAGAGATATGCTGAATATTTTCCGAAATCTGTTCGGCAGCACTTGATTGCTCATCGGAAGCGGTGGCCATCTGAGAGATCATATCCATCACAGAATTAGATACAGTGACGATAGTGTTCAGGCTGTTTCCTGCCTGGTCGGCCAAATCTCTTCCTTTATCAACTTCACTGATACCGGATTCCATTGAACCAACAGCATCTGCTGTTTCAGCCTGGATTCCTTTTATCATATCAGAAATCTCTCCAGTCGCTTTTCCGGTTCGTTCGGCCAATTTACGAACTTCATCTGCAACAACCGCAAAGCCTCTTCCCTGTTCTCCGGCACGAGCTGCTTCAATAGCTGCGTTGAGAGCAAGAAGATTTGTTTGGTCGGCGATGTCGTCAATAACCGAAATAATCTCACCAATTTGGTCGGCCGAGGCTGCCAACTTACCGATTGAATCAGCGGATTCACGAACAACACTCGCTATGCGCTGCATGCCATTAATTGTTTCGGAGACAATCTGGCCGCCGCTGGTTGCGTTTTCTGAGGCACTCTTGGAGGCTTCGGTCGCTTCGGTTGCATTGCGCGATGATTCTATAATAGTCGCCGCCATCTCTTCAACTGCTACCGATACCTGATGAACCTGATCTGCTTGATCATTCGCTCCTCGGGACATTTGCTCAGTAGATGCAGAGATTTCATTTGCTGCACTTACCAACTCACCGGCGTTTGACGAAAGACTATTGACGACATCTATCAAACCTTCAGTCATTCTCTGGAAAGAATGACCAAGTACATCCTCCTCACATTTTGGCTCGACCTCTACTGTCAGATCATTTCTGGATATTTGCTCTGCAGTGGCAGCAAGTTCCTTCATATAGATGATCAAATTATTGAAGGATGCCGCAAGTTGACCAATTTCATCCTTGGAATCAAAACTAATTACTTGCTCGATATCGCCGACGGCAATTCTCTTTGCAACAATAGTCATTTCTGCTACAGGTCGAGAAATAAGTCTGGAAATGTACCAGGCTATAATTACTCCGAGGATAAATAAGATTGAGATCATGACATTACTGATCATTGAAGCACGATCTGTATCTTTCGCTATTTGCACTAAACCATCTTCAAAACGAGTCTCGATAGTATGGTAATAATCTGTTACAAGTCCCTGTATCTCTTCGGACGTACCATCAAATACACCCATTAACTCATTACCTCCAGCAGGTCCATCGGCAATAAACGCCTCTGCCATTTTATTGCCACTCTCATAATACTCCTCAAATGGTGCCCGCATTTTCTGAAGTTTGACAGCATTGTCTGGATCGAGTTTGATTAGCAAATCTAAATTTGATCTAAACGATGACGCATATTCGGCAGCTTGTTCGAGACCATCATCGTAGCCATCAAGACCACGGGTTGCGGAAATATCTGTGCACCACTGCTGAACCTGAATGACATCCCGGACCATTTCCGAAGATGTCTTCAAAATAGGATATAGTACGGTCTGAGTTGTAGCAGCCGATGATTCAATGTTGCTGTTACTAATATAATTCGCACCTGCCATAATCATTGCCAACAGAATCAATGTACCAAAGCCTGCTATCAGCTTTGTCCTAACTTTTGCATTTTTTAGCATTTCTACTCCTAATCTAGCGCCCCAGAGTTTTGAAGCTATACGTTATAATTTATATTATTCTTTTTTCCTATATTATATAGACACTCGTTTCGACTACCAGAGAGTCTTGTATCATTGTCGGGAATTAAGAAGATACAATTAGGTAAGAATCGACTTATGAGGGTAATTGTGCAATTTTAGGCTTTAAAGACAATAACGGTATTGTTTATCTTAATTATATTCGCTTTTTTTTGAATCATTTTTGAGTATATTCTATCTCATGAATGAAAGAGAATTAGTGCTGGCGGCGAAGTCCGGTGATTTTGGAGCATTCAATAAATTAATTGCTGCTCATAAAGATAAAATCTACGGGCTGGCGATCAAACTGTCCGGAAACGAGCAGGATGCCGAAGATATCATTCAGGATACATTCCTGAAAGCTATCGACCGGATTGATCAGTTTCGGATGGAGTCCGCATTTGGGACTTGGCTATATTCGATAGCCCTAAATGAAGCGCGAGCACATCTGGCCAAACGGAAGAAAACCGATCTGAAACCGCTTGAGGAGTATCTTCCGAAAGGACATACATCCGAAGAGTCGGATCATTCGGAGCTTTTCGATTGGAAAGACCCGCACACAATTTTGGAGAATGAAGAGTTGAGGCAGATAACTAACGGCGCTATAAGCCGTCTGCCCTATGTATATAAAGAAGCGTTTGTATTGAGATATATCGACGGGCTTTCAGTTAAGGAAGTCGCAGAGTTGACAGGCGAAAGTGATGCTTCGACCAAATCGAGGATATTACGTGCTCGTCTGGCACTCAGAGATGATATCTCGAAGATTTTTGAGGATAAGTATGGCCGGAAAATGCCGGGAATACATTAAAGATCTATCAGATTACCTTGATGGCGACATCGATTCGGGACTCTGTGCCGAAATTGAGAGCCATATTGGTGAGTGCGAAAACTGCCGTATTATGATCGATAGTTTGAAGCAGACGGTCATCCTCTGTCGTGAAGGCAAACCGGAACCTCTCCCCGAGGCTTTAGAAAAACGGCTAAAAGATAAGCTAAAAGAGCGCTGGGACAAGAAATTCTCCAAATAGAATCCCTGTTTTGTCTTATTTGGACGCTCTTTGTCCACCTTTTTAGCTGGCTAAATTATTAAAAATCCAATAATCTTAAATTCACATAAAAAAGTCTGAATCATCTGGACGTTCTATCTATCTAAGTAGGCATAAGAAAGAAAAAAATAGATTGAAAGGCAAAGAACTGTGAGAAAAGGACTAACTGAATTATCGATCAAGCGCCCCTGGGTTGTGATAATTACCGCCCTGGTAATTACCACCTTTTTTGCGATGCAGTTTCCAAAAATCAAGATTGACACCGATCCTCAGAATATGCTCGAAGCGGATGAACCAACAAGGCTTTTCCATGCGCTAACTGAGGAAGATTTTAATCTTCATGATTTTATTGCTGTCGGAATGGTTGCTGAACCGACTGCTTTTACACCCGATCTACTCAACCGTATCTACAATATATCGCTCGCTATTGAGGATATTGAGGGAGTGATTGTAGATGACATGATGGCACCTCCATCGGTTGATGATATCAACCAAGGTGAGGGTGGAGTACTTATTGTAAAGCCCCTGATGGAAGAAGAAATTGAGACTCAGGAAGAAGCGGATTATATCCTCTCACGCATTGTAAATAACCCTATCCTGCGAGGCAAACTTGCATCGGATGATGGCAAAGCAATTGCGCTCTTTATTCCTATTGAGTCCAAAGATATGTCCAACCAGATTGCTATTGAGATTAGAGCTATTACCGATTCACTTGGTGGTGGAGCAGAATTTCATATTGCCGGACTACCATTGGCTGAAAATGCATTCGGTGATGAGATGTTTACACAGATGGCTCTTTCGGCTCCGATGGCAATGTTAATTATATTCTTGCTGCTATTCCTGTTTTTCCGTCAAATAAAAATAATTATAGCACCTATGGTCGTTGCTATGATGTCAGTTATATGGGCAATGGGGCTTTTGATTATGTCGGGATTTACTGTACATATAATGTCATCAATGATTCCGATCTTTCTAATTCCTATCGCAGTATTGAATTCAATACATATTATCTCAGAGTTTACGGAATTATATAGCAAGATTGGTGACAAACGTGAAACGATGCGTCAATCGATTTCAGAGCTTTTCCTGCCGATGTTATTCACCTCACTAACAACTGTGGCAGGTTTTATCTCATTGGCCTTAACACCTATCCCACCTGTAAGAGTGTTCGGTTCCTTTGTAGCTTTCGGAATAGTTGTTGCCTGGTTCCTTTCTGTGATGCTCAACCCGGCCATTACTGTTTTAATTTCAGATAAAACTCTCAAACGTTTTTCTGGCAGAGATAGTAATGAAGGTGTGATTGCATCGATTGTACATTCGATGAAGAAACTTACAAAAAATTATCATAAAGCGATTATAGTTACTGCCGGTATTGTTATGGTAGTAGCCGGTTATGGTTTGAGTCTGATCGTTATCAACGACAATCCGGTAAAATGGTTCAAGCCGTCGCATCCAATTCGGATTGCCGACAATGTCATGAATGAACATCTTGCCGGCACTTACATGAACTATCTTGTATTTACAAGTGACGACCCAGATCACATGAAAGATCCTCAAGTACAATTATATATTGAATCAGTGCAACGTGATCTCGTACAGAATGAAGTCGTTGGTTCTACAACAGGACTTCCAGACATCATCAAGAAGGTTCGCTATGAACTGTTTGGTGCAGATTCTGCTGAAATGAAAATCCCCGACAATTCAGATGAAATTGCTCAGCTTCTATTCCTTTTTGAAATGTCAGGCGGGAATCCAGATGACTTGTTTAAGTTTGTCACGCCGGACTATGACAAAGCAACCCTCTGGGTACAGCTGAAAAAAGGTGACAACATGGCGGTCACGTCTGTGATTGAACAAACCACTGCATTCCTTGAAAAGAACCCTCCCCCCGACGGCGTAGAAATCGGTTGGGCTGGACTACCGTACATTAATATCGAATGGCAAAGACAAATGGTTAATGGCATGCGTTCATCATTGATCAGTTCATATATCGTTGTCTTTTTGATGATGGTATTACTTTTCAAGTCATTCCGCTGGGGGCTTATTTCGATGCTGCCATTGACGATTACCATTATGGCGATCTATGCTTTCATCGGCTACATTGGCAAGCCTTATGATATGCCAGTCGCAATACTGTCATCGCTGACCCTTGGGCTGTCGGTTGATTTTGCTATACATTTTATTCAGAGAATTCGAATGATCTACAAACGTAGCAATAGTTTTGAAGAATCATTTAACGAGATATTTGAAGGAACCGGAAGAGCGATCATTCGCAACGTTTTGGTTATAGCAATCGGCTTCGTTCCTATGCTCTTCTCCACTCTTATGCCTTACATAACGGTTGGGTCTTTCTTCCTTGCGATTATGGCAGTCTCCGGTCTTGTAACTATGCTGGTTCTGAGCTCACTTACGTACGCATTCAGAAAATCATTGTTCAAGACAGCTGTAGCTGCTACTGAAAAGAAATCGTCTTAAGCAATTACTAATAAATAAAGAAATTAGAATATAGGAGTTATTAAAATGAAAAGATTACAAAACATTATAATCGTTGCGCTACTTGTTCTTAGCTCAACTGCCTCTGTAGTAATTGCGGAGGACGCAGCTGAGATCATGAAACGCTCACATCTTGCATATTATTATGCGGCCGATGATGGTGTTGCTGAAGTGACAATGACCCTAATTAACAAAAAAGGGAAAGAGCGCCTACGTGTTTTCACAATGTTGCGTCTTGATCTCGAAGAAGGTGGACGACAAAGCTACTACACTTATTTTCGTAAACCATCGGATGTAGCACGCTTGACCTTCATGGTGCAAAAAGAACCGGAAGGTAACGACCGTCGTTTGATCTATGTGCCTGCTGTTGATCTTATCAAACCGATCTCAAGTGATGATAAAAACTCAAGTTTTGTCGGCTCGGATTTCTCCTACGAGGATATTTCCGGAAGGCATTGGACCGAAGACAACCATACGATGCTCAAAGATACTGAGCTCAACGGCAAACAGGTCTATTTGATTGAGTCGATCCCGAAAGAAAAATACAAAGGGTTCGCACGCAAGCTTACATACATTGACAAGACAATATTCCTGCCACTAAAAGAAGAGTATTTTGATAAAAAAGATAAGATGATCAAGCGGTTTACCGCGATTGATATAAAGGAAGTCGACGGTTTCCAAACGATTACAAAACGATCAATGGAAAACCTGAAGAAGAAAAGTAAGACAGTTGTTGAATTCTCAAGCATCAAGTATAACGCCGGTGTTACCGAAGATCTTTTCTCCGAAAGATACCTCAAGAATCCACCTCGTAAGTACATAAAGTAGGAGAATGAAAATGAAAACCAGGATATTATTACTTTTTGCAATTGTCATGATCTTTGGCATTACATCGAACGTCATGGCCGAACCGACTATTGATGGTTTTGTACAGACCTTAGTTGGGGGACGACTTGATGATACTAATCCTACTTCGACTGAAATGACAGCATCCGAAACAAGATTGCAACTACGTCTGGAACAGTATGGTGATCAGGCTGAATTTTTTGGACGAGTCGATTTTCTCTATGACGGTTCGTTGGAAAACGAATATGAATGGGAACTTCGTGAAGCATACATGAAATTCAAACTCGGTTCTAAAATTGATATTAAAGTTGGACGACAAATTCTAACCTGGGGTACAGGCGATCTTATCTTTATCAATGATCTGTTCGCCAAAGATTATCGTTCTTTCTTTGTTGGTCGTGATGATCAGTATTTGAAAGCTCCCCAGAATGCGTTTCGTGTCGAACATTATTCGGGACTTGGCAATCTTGATCTTGTCTGGACTCCTCGCTTTGAAGCTAACCGACTTCCAACCGGTGATCGTTTGAGTTACTATAGTCCCTTCGCCAACAACAATAATGGTGGAATTGTGGGCACCGGGATATCGGACCAATATCTGTTCGAAGTTCCTCTCCCCGATCCAAAATTCAAAAATGGCGAATTTGCCGCTCGTTTGTCTCGTGGGATTGGGTACTTTAATACAGCTCTGTATTTCTATACTGGATTTTACAAGAACCCAACCGGCATGAAGCAAACTAACTCAGGAATGGTTCCGTACTACCCCAACCTTAATGTATGGGGTGCATCGGCGAGAGGTGCAATAGGCGGTGGAGTTCTCTGGATTGAAGGCGGATACTATATGTCCCGTGATGATGACGATGGACTGAATCCTTTTATCCCGAATTCAAGTGCAATAGCAATGCTTGGGTTTGAACGTCAGATTGCGACTAATTTGACCGCCAATCTCCAGTGGCAGGCAGATGCAATTTTGGACTATGACAACTACAAGATCGGACAAGCAAGTGCAGATATACGTGACGAAGTAAGACATCTTGTTACAAGTCGTATTAGTAAACTGCTATTTGATGAAAACCTGACCCTCTCGTTTTTCGGATTCTACTCTCCAACTGACGAAGATGCCTATATCCGGTTGAATAGTGAGTATCGATATACCGACGAAGTCACTTTATCGGCAGGCGCAAATATATTTGATGGTAATAAACAAGGAACTGAGTTTGGGCAGTTTCAGAAAAATGACAACATTTTTGTCAAAATGACATACGGTTTTTAGGACCTGTATCGAATTGAAAGGAGAAACTGCTATGACAGTAGAACGCTCTGTAAGAATAATGGCAGGCAGTATGATTCTGATTTCACTCGGATTATACTATTTTGTAACGCCTTATGGGCTTTATCTGACTGCATTTGTCGGACTAAACCTGTTTCAGTCGGGCTTCACAAAATTCTGCCCGGCCGAGATTATTATTGGAAAGCTCTTTTTCGGCAAATAGCCTTATATTTTCCAAATATGGTTTTTGCTAAAAATCTATTAGCCGTCCCGAGCACTAAAAAAGTAAATCGGGGCGGCTAATTTGCCGATACTTATAACATTATGAATACATTTGCTAAATATTTTCTGTTGGGGCTGATAGTTTCAATTACACTTATTGCAGCCTGTAATACCAATCCAGAGAGATCAACTAATCCTGATCTGTTTTTTGGTGGTCTGGTCGTAGTTGACCCGAACCTTGAGTTATCTCCGTCTGATCGAAGTGCCAAAATTGTAGCCCGTCTTTCAACGGCTGACTCAGCTGTATCAGATGCTACAATAATATTCGGAAACGATACCCTGACATATTCAGAACTATCATATAATCTTTCGTCGGTCTATTCGTTTGAAAATAATGATACCTACAATTGGACTTCAAAAAGTTTCGCATTGTCACTTCAGTACAATGGCACAATTGAGTTGGATATTCCGGTTGCCGACAGTTTTTCAATAACCAATGTCGTCCCGGGTAATCATCAGGTTCAGGCTCTCGAACAGGTATCAATTGAATGGAGCGGTTCAGATTCTGCGGATAGTTATATAGTCGCAACCGTTCTGGTCGATTCTGCATACACCGGTTACGGCTATAGTGCCTTTTCTATTGATGCAGGTAGAGCAGCTACATTTCCACCCGAAGCATTTGCAATGGGTGACGGCGAAACACCCGAAGTTGGTCTTTACTATATTGCTGTTTATGCCATAACAGGATCACCTGATTCTCTGGCAGCCCAGCATCTTCTTCCGGTCCCACTTCCTTCAATCTATAATATTACAGATTTTTCTGATAATGTGGCCGGATTCTTTGGATCAATTACAGTGACACTATTTGATACTATTCGAGTTTCAGTACAATAGAAAACAGTAAAAGCATATCATAAAACCGGCTTGTTATTCTTCTGTCATGGAAGAACAGAGTCGGTTTTTTGTTGCCCAAAATCGATACTCTCTATTTGTTCCACCATGCAAAATTATTCTGATTTGATAAAACAACTTGGTGAACTTGATACCGAAAAAGTAAACCCACGCACTATCAATATTGATAAACTCTCCGCAACTGAGATCGCAACTGCTATTAATTACGAAGACCGTAAAGTTGCAGACGTCGTTGCGACTGCAATATCTCCAATTTCTCAAGCGGCTGAGATTTTTGCCCATACCCTCAAATCTAATGGACGAGTCTTTTATGTCGGGGCAGGGACATCGGGCAGGCTTGGAGTGTTGGATGCAGCCGAATGCCCGCCTACTTTTGGGAGTAACCCTCAGCAGGTTATTGGAGTGATCGCGGGTGGGAAGGAAACTCTAACACTTTCAAAAGAGGGTGTCGAAGATGACCGGACGGCCGCTGTAAATGATCTCAAAGAGAAAAATCTGAGTGCTAATGATTTTGTGATCGGTATCTCAGCTTCACGACGTACACCGTATCCAATTGCAGCGATAGAGTTTGCATCATCAATTGGCTGCCCGACTGCCTTTATCGTTTGTAATACCAAAGGTTCATTGCCTGCCAAACCTGATATACTAATCGAACTGCCGGTTGGTCCCGAAGTTATTACCGGTTCT
>JAUVAR010000208.1 GCA_030591625.1 Candidatus Zixiibacteriota bacterium | reverse complement strand
CCCATTCGTCCAAGCTCCCCAAGGCCTGCCTCCTGTGCGAGAGGGGGAAGCATCACCTGATAATTTGAATCTGAAATATGGGCTCGAGCGGAGTAGCCTTTGGATCTTATCTCTTGGGCAAGGGCAACAGATATTTCTGCCGCCTGAAGGTAGCGTCTGGCCGTTTCTTCAACGGTTGGTAAGTCGGGAGAAGATTCGACTGAGAAGTAATCCATTTCAACCGTAAAGACAATGGCAAAATTGTGGTTGTTTACTATTGGTGCACCGTATTCTTCGGGGCCACGTCCCACATGCGAATATATGTACATTTGATTTAGTAAAGTTATGCCAACATCGTCAGCACCACGCTCAAGAATAAACTTGCTGACAAAAACTGTCATTTCGTTTGGGTCGGCTGGTTGCATGTCAGGATTGGGAAGGCCATCGACCGAAGTTGTCATGGCGGCGATCTTGTTGAAGGTGTTATTTATTCGTTGTGCTCTCTCTTTATTGTAGAATCGTCCTCCCGGTTTGAGAATCCCTGGTAACTTGCGGAGCGGGTCATCTGTCGCCTTGTGGTCTGGATGAGTGGCATAATAATTATCATGTTTATCGGTACCAGGCTTGTAGTCAAGGCGGGCGAACATTGTTTCGCGTTCATCGACTCTTTTATTTGGCTCGCCTGAAGTGGGTGGAGAAATTGAACCAACAGGTAAAAAGAAAAGAGCGGTAAAAATATATAAAGTACAAAGTACTGTTAATATGATTGTTGGTGAGTCATTAGAATACATCCAGACAGCTATCGATAGTAATGCGAATGACACAAGTGCGATTGTTGCCAAAACAGCTGCGCGAGATCGTTTCTCCCGAATCGAGCTAACAATCAAAACTAACAGCAGTAAGGCTATAGATGCCGATGTGATTAAATATAGAAATGCCATAATTGTCATAGCATATACTGTTCGTCGTTTAATGTTCTGTTCGCATCGAAAGTGATATACGCTTTCTTTCGATATCAACTTCCACAACACGTACTTTTACTTTTTGCTGTACTTTAACAATGTCTGATGGGTCTTTAACGAATTTGTCGGCAAGCTGCGAAATATGAACGAGTCCATCCTGATGAACTCCAACATCGACAAAAGCACCAAAGGCCGTTACGTTTGTGACAATACCCGGGAGAGTCATACCCGACTTAAGGTCTTCAATTTTGTTTACATTTTCATCATACTTAAAAGATTCATATGAGGGACGAGGGTCACGTCCGGGGCGAGCAAGTTCCTGCATGATGTCCAATAGAGTTGGCATGCCGACATTGTCGGAGACATAGCGTTCGAGTTTTATTCTTTTTCGACGGGTGTCGTCATTGATCAGATCAATAGGTGTACACTCAGCATCGTTCGCCATGCTATCAACGAGCTTGTATCTTTCTGGATGAACAGCGCTGCGGTCAAGCGGGTTAGAGGATGATGCGATTCGTAAAAACCCTGCCGACTGTTCAAACGCCTTTGGTCCAAGGCGTGGGACTTTCTTGAGGGCAGCGCGTGATTTGAACGGGCCGTTTTCTTCTCGATGTGTAACAATGTTTTGAGCGAGAGTCGGTCCCAGTCCACTAACATAGGTGAGCAGTTGTTTCGACGCCGTGTTAAGCTCTACACCAACGGCGTTAACGCAACTCATAACAGTATCATCAAGAGATCGTTTAAGAGCTGTCTGTTCAACATCATGCTGGTACTGACCGACCCCAATTGATTTGGGATCAATCTTGACTAATTCTGCAAGTGGGTCCATCAGACGACGGCCAATCGAGACAGCACCTCGGACAGTGATGTCATGATCGGGGAATTCATCGCGAGCAATCTGCGATGCGGAATAAATTGAGGCACCGGATTCGTTCACCAACTCAATATCTATATTTTCAAGTCCTAATTCGTTAACGAATGTAACGCTTTCACGTCCGGCCGTTCCATTCCCTATGGCGATAACTTCAATCTTATGTTTCTTGCACAGTTCTTTTACTGTTTTGCCGGCATCTTTTCTTTTTGCATCTCCAGTGTGAGGATAGATTGTGTCGTTATGCAGGAGTTTGCCTTGAGAATCTAAGCAGACAACTTTGCATCCGGTTCTGAAGCCGGGGTCTAACGCCATGATCGTTTTTTGTCCGAGCGGGGAGACCATAAGAAGCTCGCGCAGGTTTTCTGCAAAGACTGAAATAGCGGTTTCATCGGAACGAAATTTTGAGTCGGCAAACATTTCGGTTTCCATCGAAGGTCCCAGCAATCGCTTGTAACAATCGGAGGAAGCGATTCGAACCTGTTCTGTGCAGTCGTTGTCTCCGTCGAGATAGTAATCTAAAAGAATCGGAAGTGCTTCTTCTTCGTCCGGGTTGATACTCAACCTGAGGATGCCTTCTGTTTCACCGCGACGCATAGCGAGGACACGGTGTGAGGGTGACTCACGAAGAAGTTCTGACCATTCAAAATAGTCAGAAAACTTTGCGCCTTCGGATTCTTTACCTTTAATAACAGTCGAAGTTATCAAAGCTTCTTTTTGGTAGAGGTCGCGTATGTCAGCTCGAAGGTCGGGGTCTTCATTTATCCATTCAGCTATGATATCACGCGCGCCGGCGAGAGCTTCATCTGTCGTAGTTACGCCGAGTTCTTCGTTGATAAAGTTATTTGCTTCGGTTTGCAGATCAATCTGTTCCTGCTTGAGAATAATCTCTGCGAGTGGTTCAAGACCTTTTTCACGAGCGATAGTAGCACGAGTGCGACGTTTAGGTTTGTATGGCAGATATATATCTTCAAGCTCAGACATTGTCGTTGCTGCGTCAATATCTGTCTTTAAGTCATCCGTCAAGAGGTCACGTTCAATCAATGATTTTAATATAGCCTCGCGACGTTCATCTAAATCACGCAATTGTTTTAACCTGTCGCGGATAGCTGTGATGGCGACTTCATCAAGTTCGCCGGTCGCTTCTTTGCGGTAGCGTGCGATGAAGGGAACAGTCGAGGCGTCATCAAGCAGGGTGATAGTTGCAGTTACTTGATTGGCACGAATGCTAAGTTCAGATGTGATTGTTTGGATATGGGTGTTATTCATTATTTGTGTATCGTTTTTAAGAAGTCTTCGATTTCCGGTATGCCACCCTGGAAGATGAGGTAGCCGTTGTATGGTTCACGTTCGGTCGTTTCTCCCGCGATTGGTGAGAGCATAATTTCTTTGACTTTGTTGGGGTCGTCGGTTTGTCCGAGAGCCCATCCGAGTTTAATATAAGCAACTTCGGGCAGCATGTTCTCAGTTGGAATAATTCCTTTGGCCATAAGGTCACGTCCGGTGTCATAAACAAACATGTGCACATAGCCCCAGAGTGTTTGCACAGTCATATAAATAACAACACCTTTGGCGGCTGCTCGTTCAATGGCTGGATAGACCGGTTTGTTGATATGTCCAAGGCCAGTTCCGGCGATGACAATGCCTTTGTAGCCGTTGTCAACGAGCGAGTCAATAATATCCGAATGCATATTTGGATAATAATAAACCATCGCAACGCGTTCTTCAAAATGTGGAAGGATCGTTACATTACGATCATTGCGACGGCGTTTGTAATTTTGCTTCAATGGAGTAATTGAGTTGCGATCAATCATTGCTAAAGGAATTTCACCTATTGTTCTGAAGGTCGAACGATATGATGAGTGCATCTTGCGCACTCGTGTGCCCGGGTGCAAAAGACCATACTTATCAGATGTTGGTCCAAACATACAGACCATCGTTTCTGCAATGTCCGATTCAGCAGCCGCTTTAGTTGCATGAATCAGATTGAGCGCGGCATCCGAGGATGGTCGATCCGATGAACGTTGCGAACCAACCAGCACAATTGGAACAGGTGAATCCTGAACCATGAACGAAAGAGCGGCGGCAGTATGGTGCATGGTATCGGTGCCATGTCCAATAACGATGCCGTCGATTCCCTTACTTATTTCTTCACCTATTGAAACAGCAAGTTCTTTGTACTGTTGTGGTCCCATATTCTCGGAGAAAACCGCAAATAGCTTTTCGGTAGTCAGATTACAAATTTCGGCCAGTTCAGGAACTGCTCCATAGAGCTCACCCGGCGAGAAAGCTGGGATAACAGCTCCGGTGCGGTAGTCGAGACGGGAAGCGATTGTTCCGCCGGTGCCAAACAGTTTTATATTCGGTTTGCCTGCGGTAAACGGAAATTCCTTCTCGGGGATTTTGTAATGAGCTTCACGGTATCCGACTTCAATCATTTCAGTAATCGTGTCAGTTGCGATGCCAACATTGTAGCCGGTGATAAGTTTAAGTACGATATGCTGGTCATCATCATTTTCTGAACGAGGCAGGATGATACCCTTGAAATTCCCACGTGTTGTATTTACTTCAGTATCGGCCCAAACGCGGACATTAAATTTCTTGAGAATTTTAAGGGCATCGCCGGTGTAGCCTTTGAATAGATCAGCCATGTTATGAATTCCCCTCCACTATCTTATAAAGTTCGGCGAGATCAATATTGCCGATGGCGATAGGCCGAAGCTGTCCCATGATCCATTTCGTTCTGGCTGATTTCGTTTTATTTTTTGAAATATTATCAAAGTGTTCGGCTATGTCGGGTACTGCCTGAGTTATATCTTCTTTTGAGACAGGCTCAAAGCGAAGAGTAGTCAGAACTGATTCTAAAGCCATCTTCGGATGACGATATGCTACCGGCAGCATTTCATCAATGATCTGATGATGAATGCCTTGATCTTTGACATATTTGAAAAGCTTATAAATACGTTCGAGTTTGAATTCAGAGGAGGGAGCAACGCATCCCTCGAGATATTTTAAGTTATGTCCTAACTGAGTAGCAACAAATTTGGCCGGGATATCGCATTCGGATGCAATAGTCTCAATCAATGACGGCATATTGTTCTTGAGCAGATATTCCCAACTGTCAGCAGGCACACCCCATGTTCTAAATTGGATCATGCGATCAGATACAGCCGGGGGTAGAGAGGCCTGGGCTTTGTCGATTAACTTCTGCGATATCGAAATTGGAGCCGAGTCGGTGTCGGGATACATGCGGTCAGGTCCCGGAAGAACTCGTTCGAAAATTGTTGTGCCATTATCTCTTGATTTTCTGGTTTCGTTTGGAACACCCTCAAAAGCAAAATCACAACGTT